>DUGL01000222.1:9987-11037 GCA_013331415.1 Methanoregulaceae archaeon
TGGTGCTCCCCCAGCCTGCTCCCGGGCCCGAGATTCGTACCATTGACGGGGGCATGCTCATGCAGGAGACCCCGCCCTACCGGGAGCACTGGCAGGTTGTCACGGACCGCGATGCGACCCCGGCCGAGCTCCGGGCGCTGCAGCTCGGCTGGAAGGTCTGCAGACACACGAGGAGCAACGCGATCGTCTTTGCCAGCCAGGAACGGGTGCTGGGAATCGGGGCCGGCCAGATGAGCCGGGTGGACTCGGCAAAGATAGCGATTGACAAGTCTCTCTTCTCGCTGGAGGGATCGGTCGTTGCTTCCGATGCGTTCTTACCATTCCCCGACACCCTCGAGATCGCAGCAGCCGCAGGAGCGACCGCGCTCGTCCAGCCCGGGGGCTCGATCCGTGACGACGAGGTGATTGCGGCGGCCAACACCCTCAATATGGCCATGGTCTTTACCGGGGTGCGGTACTTCCGGCATTGATCAGATGGAGAAGGCCCTCCCCACGATATCTTTTTCACTATCGTGACCAGAGTCTCTGAAAAAAGGGGAGTGTGAATAATGGACTTTGGAAAAGTAGTTGGCGATGCATTCGAGTACACAAAGGATGGTCTTTTAAAAAATCCGGGAACATGGGTCCTGCTCCTCATCCTTATCCTGCTGCCGTTGATCGCGTTCATACCCGTTATCCTCGTGATAGCACCATCATTGATTGCAGGGGTGATGCCGGATATCGCGACATTCATCTCAGCCCTGGCCGCTGGAATCATCATCGCAGTCCTGCTATCCGCGTTCTACCAGGGCTACCTGATAAAAATTTTCCGGGGTGAACAACCATTACCCGCAGTATCCGGCTTCGTGAAGATGTTTATTGACGGAATCAAGTACATGGTGATTGAGTTCATCTACGCCATACCGGTCTTCATCATCCTTGCACTGACCATTGGGTCCACCCTCCTGTCTGCCCTTTCGGGAGGAGTTGATCCAAATGCCCTCCCTGCTTCGTTCTGGGGGAGTATCATTCTGGGTGTCCTCATTGCACTCGTTGCTGCATTCGTTCTCG
>DUGL01000221.1:0-2381 GCA_013331415.1 Methanoregulaceae archaeon
CCGGTTTTCTGTTACCCGGTACTCAACGATCCTCCTCACCAAACCGAACGGGATCGGTTTTCTTATCGGGAACTGGATGGTGCCCTTCGAGAGTGTGTACGATGACAAGTCGTTACGAAAGGCATCGATTGCCGATGGCCCAGGATACAATCCGATATGATTCTTGAATGCCGCGAAATGCACCAGGTTGCCATGGAGCCGGAAGGTTGGTATACCGTACCGTATCGCTTCTTCTGCTCCGGGTGCCACTTCCCGGATTGTTGCCCGTAAATTCTGCAGATTTTTCTGAACTTCCAGAGGAAAGGTTCCGATATAATCGTCTATCGTTTCGATTTTTCCCTTTCGTGCATCCATAGCATTACCTTCGTGAACAGGGGGATAATGGTGCCGGGCAGCCGCTATCAGATCGCCCGTTTTACTCATGGTGACAAATCTAAGGAGAGGTACGATCAGCCGGATCCTCTGTTCGTTCCCGGGTCTCAACCCGGTCAGCCGGAATTCTTGCTTGAAAATCAGGAGGATGCTTCCTCTCTCAAACTGAGTAGGTGGTGATATTGCCAGTCACGTTCCCTGGTCGCGGCAGTACCGGCATCAGGGGTGTTGGCAGCATCCCGGACAGCGGTTGCAGCGTAGAGGGCAGCAGCGATAGCATGGGCAGGAACGTGGGCTGTTGCCATCGCCTGTCCGGCGGCACGGGCAGCAGAACGGGCCGCAGCATCCCCTTCAACCTCACGGGCGGCAGCATGAGCTGCACGTGAGATCTTTCGTACATCGGCCATCCGAAACACCCCGGTGCGTGCCCACTCCCGGACCGCGTCTATCGCTTCCCCGGGACGGGTATCATCCGGGTATTTTTCCCGAAAGTAGGGGAGTACCCGCTCTGCACAGTCAGCAGCCCAGATTGCCACTATGGTATGGGCAGTCCTGTTCACCAGCTCTGCAATCGGCGTGTCCATGCCCGTTTTTACGAACATTGGTCTTTTCATGTCACTCCGCAGTCTTTTTTTATAAAAAACTCGTGTATCCCTCGTACATAAAGGTGTTATACTCTGTAAAAAATCAGAACCCACCCGGGTCCACCGCGTCCCAGCGGATCTTCGCTCTCTGGATCATCAGCCACGTTGGGATGGCGAGGACCGATCCCGATGAGAACGCACGGCTCACTTCCATGATATGCCGGCAATGCAACCTGTTCGTTGGTATTCCCTATCGTCAGAGAATGAGCACCTGATGGCGAATCCTTTTACCCCAGGGTATCGCATGGGACTCTATGCATGCATTCATCGTCCCTGGTGTACTCATCCTGGCTCTGCTCATATTCATGGCTGGTTGTGGTGCGCCCACCGGGCCCCCGGGTAGCATACCCCCTGGTTCACCCGGGAACAATCTTACCGCTTCCAATCCCCCGGATCAACGGATCGATCAGGTCCCGGTACGGACTATCCGGGTCGATGACATCGAGATCGCGTACAAGGAGGTCGGCCGGGGAGAGCCGCTCATCTTCATCATCGGATATGGATCGACGATGGATATGTGGCCGCCCGGCGTACTTGCAAACCTCTCGTCAAAGAACCGGGTCATCGTCTTTGACAACCGGGGGATGGGGTATACCACAACCTCGGAAAAGCCCTTCTCGATCGAACTCTTTGCCGATGACGCAGCAGGTCTCATGGATGCGCTGGAGATCAGCCGGGCCAATGTCCTCGGCTGGTCCATGGGTGCCGATATTGCACAGGAGCTTGCCCTGCGTCATCCGGAGAAGGTCGGCCGGCTCATCCTCTATGCCGGCACCTGCGGCGGGAATGAGAGCGTCCCGGCAGCCCCTGAGGTTTTGGACCAGATGACCGATACCTCCGGTACGGCACAGGAACAGGGCGAGCGGCTCTTCCGCCTCCTGTTCCCGGCAGGATGGGTCCGCGATCACCCTGATCCACGGGCTTACTTCCCGATTCCCACCGAAACATCCTCCCCTGAAAGTATTGCGCGGCAGGCTGAGGCGATCGGTTCATGGAACGGGACCTGCACCCGCCTTCCTGAGATCCGGTCGCCGACCCTGGTCCTGGCCGGGACGGAGGACGTCATCAGTGTCCCGATGAATGCCTTCGTTATCGGGGGGCGCATCCCGGGCGCATGGATAATCCAGATCCCCGGTGGTGGACATGGCATGATGTACCAGTACCCGGACCGGTTTGAACAGATTGTCATCTTCTTCCTGGACTCGGACTGACGGAAACCAGGATCGGGCGCATGGATGAAACGAGGCGGCCAGCCACGTTCTTGCCGGGGTCACCGGGGAGCTCCCGGTTGCCCTGGCCGTCCGGTGTTCCCTGTCGTGCGGTACTCCATCGAATCAACCGGCCCGGTGACCCTGCAATTCATAA
>DUGL01000221.1:2504-11346 GCA_013331415.1 Methanoregulaceae archaeon
AAGGAACCCCCCTCATGCAGAACAGCCCTGTTGGAGAAGTACCTCAGATAGGAGGGATGCCGCTCGAGAAGGGGCGGTGGATGCTCGTTGTCGTAGGCCTGATCATCAACCTCTGCCTCGGGGCTGTCTACGCGTGGAGCGTGTTCGTCAATCCGCTTACCGACTATTTTTCCCTGCAGCCCGGCCAGACCGTCACCGCGAATGATGTGCTGATGCCATACTCGGTCATCCTCGCCGTCTTTGCGGTCACCATGGCCCTGACCGGAAGATATGTCGAGACTCATGGACCACGGAAGATCACCATCCTCGGGTGCATCCTGACCGGCCTCGGCTGGCTGCTCGCATCAACAGCCTCATCCACAGCCATGCTTTCCGTCCTGTTCGGGGTGATCGGGGGGATCGGTATCGGGATTGCGTACGGTGCAACGGTCGCGGTTGCGGCCCGGTGGTTCCCTGACCGGCGGGGGCTCGCGGTCGGGCTGACCGTGTTCGGGGTCGGGTTCTCGGCATTGATCACGGCAAACCTTGCCGGGTACCTCATAGCCGCATACGGTGTCATGAGCACCTTCCGGATCTTCGGGATCGGGATCATCATCGTCACCGTTCCGCTGGCACTCCCACTCGCCTTCCCCCCGGCGGGATGGAAACCTGCTGGCTGGAACCCGCCGGTGCCGGGGGTGGGCGGGCACGTGGCCTGCGAGTGCAACCGCTCGGAGATGGTGAAGAGCCCGGCATTCTACGGTCTCTGGATGTGCTACTTCATCGGGTGTACCGCGGGGCTGATGGCCGTCTCCATCGCAAAGCCGGTCGGGACCGAGCTGGTGCAGGCCGGGGCCGGCCTTGCGACGGCCCTCGTAGGGTTCTTTGCGATCTTCAACGGGGGTGGAAGGCTCGTGTTCGGGGACCTCACCGACCGGCTCAACCCACGGAACACTGCCCTGCTGACGTTTGTCCTGGTAGCCCTGGCCGGCCTTGTAATGTGGCAGATGGCGGTACTCTGGGTGTATGTCATTGTGTTTGCCGTGCTCTGGGGATGTCTCGGCGGCTGGCTCGCCATCGCGCCGACTGCAACGGCGAGCTACTTCGGGACCTGCGATTACCCGCGGTGTTACGGGCTGGTCTTCCTCGCGTTCGGTGCGGGAGCGATCGCCGGCCCGCAGCTTGCCGGGTTCATCAGGACCACGACCGGGACCTACCTCGGGGTATTTCCCTGGGTGTTCATCCTGGCGATCGTTGGTTTCGTTATCGCCGCGATCTTGATGAAACCGCCGAAACGAGGAAAAGAGTGAGAAATGCAGTATCTCTTGTTGCAAGCCGAAGAGAATGAACCTGGGTCCTGAGCCAGACCGCCCGGTGACCTTCAGGTCTCATCGTGGACAACATCTGGATAAAAAACAGGGTGGATGGAGTGGTTACGGTTTGATCGCTGCCTTCACCTTGGCAAGGATATCCGGCGGCATCGGGTCCATCTTATGGACGGTTTTCGCATGCTCGGCGATCTTCTTCATCAGTTCGGCTTCGTTCGGGGCAGAGGTCTCGAACGGACAGTTCTTGGCAATACACTTGAATGAGGGCATACGTTCACCACCGGTGACATTATCCTGTGCCTATTTATAGTTTTTTTCGGCTGAGCGGGATCTTTGGTATCCCGAATTATGGTTACATATAAAGGGCTCATCATAATTGAGACTCAAATGAGGCTTGACCTCGTTATGCCAGACCCCAATCTCACCAACTGACCGGAACTTGTTGATTCTCCTCTCCACTTCTCCAAAGAACCGTTCAATCCTGCCATTTGTCTGAAGATGCTCCACATCGACCGTTGACGGTACGTTCGGGAAACCTGAATTTCCGGGTTCAGCCTGAAAATCAAGGGGACGTTCGTGGAGTCGAGAGAAAAAAAGGGTTTTTCTTAGTGCTGGCCCGGCGTCAGGACCATGAAATGCTTCCTGCATCGTGCACAGGTGCCATCCCTGCTGTCTTTGTAGTAGGACTTCGGCATGTTGTACATAATCGCATTCTCATTATGGCACTCCGGGCAGGTGAAACGGATTACATACCCGGATCGTGTCCCAATGACTGAGGGTTTTACGGAATTTTTCATCATGGTTTACATTGATCTGGTATTTTTGGGGATACCAGGATCCCATCAGATTTTTCACACCCCGGTCATGGAGGGGTGTATCGTTTCGTAATTCCGGGATTCATCCTTTTCTCTAAAAGCCAAAAAGGCATCCTGTGTGCCCGGATTTTTTAGACACTACTCTTATTGGCGCTCTGAGGTGATAGAGGAATGCATGGATCCGGGCCGGATATACCCTGGCACCGCATCCCCGAAAAGAGAGCAGGATGCAGGTAAAAATCCCCCCCTCTCATCGGATGGAGGGAATGACCCCAACGCGTACCTCCCCGGCCATTCAAGGTGATCATGATGAGCAGCACGCTGTACGGGTGCCGGAGCGCGGAGTCCTGCCTTCAGGGGAGCGCCGGCAGGTTCATTTCCCAACGTTAAAGTCCTCTCTGACACATTCCCCTTTATTGCATGGAGGGGCAATGTTCGATTCGCTCGACCTGGCAAAGAAGATGGATGATAAAGCATTCGATAAGGAAATATCTCCCCTCCAGCTCGAGCTCGGGGTTCTCACGAGGGCATTATGGGAACACCAGGTCCCGATCATCATTGTGGTCGAGGGCTGGAATGCATCCGGTATCACGGATCTCATCAGCCGGCTGATCCAGTTCCTCGATCCCCGTGGTTTCTCCCTCTACTCGATCGGTTCGCCAAACGACGAGGAGCGGGCACGCCCCCTGCTCTGGCGGTTCTTTACCCGGACACCGCGCAAGGGCAGGATCGCGATATTCGCCCGGAGCTGGTATTCCCGGTCCCTTGCCGAACAGGTAGCAGGGATTGACTGGAAATCAGGGATGCGGTCCTCGATTGCCACCATCAAAAAGTTCGAGCGGCAGCTTGCCGATGACGGTACGATCATTCTCAAGTTTTTTCTCCATATCAGCAAGGAGGAGCAGAAACGGCGGCTCGATGAGCGGGAACGGGATGCCCTTACCTCGTGGATGATCACCCAGGGTGACTGGGACTTTCACCACCACTATGACAGCTATATCCCCATCATCGAACAGTTCATCCAGGAGACGGATAAAGCATATGCGCCGTGGACCATCGTAGAAGCAACGGACAGCAACTATACGGCGCACCGCGTATACTCGACTGTGATCAAGCGGCTGCGGAAGAATCTCGCCAGTATTGAGTCCAAAGGGAAGAACAACCGGTGGCGGAACGGAACGAATCACGGGAAACAGGACGTCCTGAAAGCCGCAAAGACGGAGGTGAAACGGAGTTCAAAGCCCCCGGTCACGTATGCAAAACCGGAATACGAGGAGCACCTCATCACCTGCCAGCAGAAGATCCGCGAGGTCCAGTACCTGCTCTACAAGCGGAAGATCCCGCTCATGATCGTGTACGAGGGCTGGGACGCTGCCGGGAAGGGGGGCAACATCATGCGACTCGTGGCGTCCATGAATCCCCGGGGCTACAATGTCGTCCCGGTCTCCCGCCCGGACCAGACCGAACTGGACCATCACTACCTCTGGCGGTTCTACCAGCGGTTCCCGCGGGGAGGGCATATCACCCTCTTCGACCGGAGCTGGTACGGCAGGGTGCTCGTGGAGCGGGTCGAAGGGTACTGTTCTGCGGAAGAGTGGAAACGGGCGTACCGGGAGATCAACGAGATGGAGCAGGAATATGTCGGGAGCGGGGGAGGGCTCGTGAAGTTCTGGCTCGAGATCAGCCGCGATGAACAGCTCAGCCGGTTCCTCGCCCGGCAGGACGACCCGCGGAAAGAGTGGAAGATAACCGACGAGGACTGGCGAAACCGCGAGAAATGGAACCTGTACGAGGAGGCGTTGGAAGAGATGCTCGCGCGGACGAGCACGAGCATCGCCCCCTGGACGGTCGTTGAATCCGATGACAAGTACTATGCCCGGATCAAGACACTGCAGACCGTTATCCAGTACGGGGAGGAACTTCTCCGGTAACAGGTATCCGGAAACGACTCCCGCTGCGAATGACCCTCATCAGGTACGGTCAGGCCCGGGAATCCTCCTGCTTTTCCCCCCCGGGGGAGCAGTGCCTTATTCCTGCCGCTCACTTTTCTCCCGGAGCTTCTCCCGCATGTGCCGCCGCTGGAGGGCGACCGCAGCCTGGGCGATGAATGCCTCGATAACATCGCTGTTCCGGAGCGCATGGGCTTTCTTTAAAAAGATTGCAACATCGCCATATAATCCCCCGCGACAGGCACACCCGATCGCAAAGCCTGTCCCAAACGAGAACTCCTCTGCGAACCTGCTGAGGACCCCGCCGGGAATATGGTTGAAGAACAGGGAAGAAAGGTTGGGTGTCTCAAGCAGGGTCTTCTTCATCAGATTTATCATGGCAAGAGGCTCCTGTTCGAACGGGAACTGCATTCCAACCTGGCCCGGGCCAAATATTCTGGTTAGGAGCTCGAGATCTTCCGGGCTTCCCGCGACACCCCGGACCGTCAGGACTTTCTTTTCGGTATCGATCGAACCGATTGAAACGATACTCCCGGGCTGGAGTACATACACCTGCTCGGCGATATACTGGTAGATGTCCACCTCGTCCCCCATATCTGCAAGGTCTGCCGAAGTACGGACAAGGAATTCGAGGTTCTTCAGGTAGTTGCGCTCTGCGGTCAGGTCTTCGATCAGGATTGTTGTCCCCGGCGTCCCGTCATCGAAAACGGTGGGAATCCCCCTGGCACGCAGGTAACAGGGGTATGCTGGCGATCCCTGCGCCTCCTTGTTCAGGGTGAGGTCCCGGACAACTTCATCTCCGGTTATGAGCCCGCCAAAGAGGTCTGACAAGGGTGTTGTTCCCCCTGCCCCTGCATGGATCTCGCTGATGCTTTTCCCGGAAACATCCCTCCCGTCAAGGCCAAAAAAATCATGGAATTTCGGGTTTGCCGAGAGGAGCTGTTCAGATTCATCAACCATGCATACCAGGTCCGATGAGAGGTTGAGGAGAGCTGATACCGGCAACCGTCGTGCCGGGAAGAAAACACGGGTGTTTCCGAAATGTGCTATCTCCACCTCGCCCTGTGCTCTGAGCAGATCCATATACTTTGCAACAGAATTCCGGTGGATGCAAAGGCGTTCTCCGATCTCCCGGGTTGTCATCCCCCTCCTGTTCTGCGCGAGAAGGGTCCTGATATGCTGCAGCACCTCGTTATCCGCCAACATCATCGCCTATCATGTGGTGTAGGAAGAAGGGGCAATAAACCGTTGTGGTTGAACAGGCGGGACCTCACCTGCGTTCCTGGTTCCCCTTCACCGCGATAGCCGTGAAGAACGTATAGCAGAACGATCCGTCCTTTTCCGTTGTCCGGTGCAGGTCCCGGATCCCCCGCTCCCAGGCAGGAGCATCAAGGAGACCCCTGCGGATCGCCTCGTCACGGACACCTGCAACCATAGCGATAAAGATGTGTTTCACCCCCTCTATGGATTGCGGGTTGCCGACATCAGCATAGACCTGACGTGGCGAGACGCTCACCCCTTCAAACCCGGCATCGTTCAGCAGGTGCCAGAGCTCCCTCCCAATCAGGGCATTTCCTCCAATCTGGCGCTGGAGCACCACCAGGCATTCGATAACCCGCCGGGCGTCCGGACTATCCGGGTAGAAGAGAGCTGAACCATGGTCCCCCTCGATCACGGTGATCGTCCCGCCCGGGCGGAGCACCGCAGAGAGATTGCGGAGGGCGAGGACAGGATCAGGGAGGTGTTCGAGCAGGAAACAGACGAAGGCATGGTCAAAGGACTCCTTGCCGAAAGGGAGGTGGCAGATATCACCCTGGCGGAACGTGACGTTGGTGTAGCCCTCTGCACGCACCCTCCGTTCAGCCAGGGCGAGGGACCCGGGGGAGATGTCCACGGATACAAAGGTGGCCCCGGGACTGTTTCTGGCCAGGATCACCGTCTGAGCCCCGACCCCGCAGGCAGCCTCGAGCACCCTGCTCCCCGGAGGGTAGCGGGTATCCCGGTGGAGGAGGTCGGCGAGCCGCGATGCCTGGTAGTACAGCCGGTCCGCTTCCTGTTCAGAATGGCCATGGATATAAGGGACTTCGTCCATGATGCCTCCGGATCTCTCTTCCATTCTGTTGGGGACCCGTGAATCGTAACCATTCCGATCGGAAAGAGTCAGGATAACCTGGTGACCGCGATTGCGTTTCTCTCATGCGATTCGACCGGGGATCCGATCAGGAAAGGTCCGGAAACCAGGGGGACTCTCTTGGAGAGGAACTCCGTGAAGAACGGACCATCCCCGGCATATCATTTTCCCAGGGATTTCCCTGACCATACCCGGGACTCCCCACAATTCAGTGAATCCGTGACCGGAGCACCATCTCCAGCTCCGCCGCCCGAAGGGAACCGAGCAGAAATGACTTCCCGCTCCGGAGGGTAACCTGCACCCCCTCGTTCCCCGAGACATTGTAGGCCATCCCTTTCCTGCCTATCCTGATCCCCCATCCGCCGTACTCGCGGATTGGCCGGTAGACCACGGCAACGGCATCAGCGATGGTCTCAAGGGGGTGCTCCCGCCAGGAAAGATGCAGGGGATACATCCGGAACCGGAGTGCATTCTGTGTTACCTGGATCTCGAGCTTCATGATGATGAACCAGGCCGGGAAGATGATACCGAATACCGCGAGGATGATCAGCACCACGCTATCGGGTGCCGGATTGTTCCCGAACGGTGACCCCATGACGATCTGCTGGATGAATGAATACCATGCAATGGCTGCGATGAATGCGATGAGGATGAGGATCCAGATCTGGCGGAACCGCTGCTCTTCGGAGAATACCACGAGGTCATCCGGGGAATACCGGGTCATGGGATCAGGATTCGTACTCACAGGCCAAAGGATTTCCGGTGGATTGGGAAGCCCTGGTGATAAAAATCCTCCTCCCCAGGATTTCCCGCTCCCTTTATGCATACCCTGGAAACGCATGGTCGTTGCTGATGAACACGGAGACCTTCCCATGACCTGTACCCGGATACCGGGCCTGTTTTCTGGCGGCAATCAAGGAATGATACGGGGCCCGCACGGGCATGGCGCATGAAAGGGGCAGCCGATCCCCCGTATCCATGCCGCAACCGGGTACAGGGATCATATCCATCAGGGTAACAGGGGTTATTCAGGTATCTCATCCGTCCCATTTTCGGGAGGAACCCCGGCTGCAGGAAGAACCCCGGTCAGCGGGAAGCGGAGGATGTTCCGGAGTCCTCCTGCCGTTGAAAAATTCCGCATCTCCCGTGGATTCATAGCAAGTATGGCCCTGATCACGATCTTCTCCTCGACCTCTCCCCTCTCATGGACGAAGACGAGCCGGTGGAGGGAATAGAGCCCGATCAGGAAGGCGAGCACGAAGAAGAAATCAAAATGCTGGAATTGGAAGGCCTTGACTGAGAAACTGAACCAGGGGCTCGTCCAGATCAGGTTGCCGGACAACTCACACTGTGCCAGGTAATCGACGAGAAACCCGCCGATTATCGGAGCACATCCGGCAGTCAGCGAGGAGAAGATGCTGATACTTGCCAGGTACGAGGTTGCGGTGCCCTTTGGTGCCATCTTCAGCCCGATAGTGCTGGATGCAAGGGTGACCCCGGCAGTTGAGATTCCCATCAGGATATGGATCCCCACCAGCAGGGGGAACGTGAGGCTGTGGGGCTCCGGCATCCCGGTGAATGGCCAGAAGATCAGGCAGATGATGAAGAGCGGACCGGCAAGCCGCAGAACCGACTTGTTGCTGTACCGGTCGGTAAGCCTCCCCCAGAATGAGAACGATACAATACTGCAGACCTGGGAGAGGATGGAGAGGGCGATGACCAGGGTGATATCCAGGGAGAGGCGTTTCAGCAGGTAAACAGTGAAGAACGGAGCGGCAAGGTTGATAGCAAAACTCCAGGTGCAGAGAAAGATGAGCAGGTTCCGGAAGTTCCCGTCGGCAAAGGGCTCAGAGAGGAGACTCCTGAGGGGTATGCCCCCCCGCACGGTCATTTTCGGCTCAGGGGTTTTTGCCAGAAAGTACGTGCCGATGAACCCGAATGCATTTCCCAGCAGGAAAAGCGCCGAATATCCGATGAGGGGATTGATGCCGGTATCGTAGCGGAGGAAATCGAGGAAGAATCCTGCACCGAGACTGAGCACAACCCCCAGGGTAAAGGAGAGGGTCATCCGGCGGGAGAAGAACATGCCGAGAATCTCCGGGGGAATGAGGTCCCGCATCCACGATTTCCAGCTGCAGTGTTTGATGGCAGAGAGAGCGGAGTAGGCAGCAATGCTGACGACAAGGATCGGTAGTGCTGACTCCGATCCGGCCATAAAGGGTATCAGGGCGATGGGAATCCAGAAGAAGCGGGCAGCAAGAGACGTGAGCACGGCAACCAGGCGCCGGTTGCCAACCCGTTCGACAATCCCCACCCCCGGGATCTGGAGGAGTTCGGCAAGCGGAGGGATAGCCGCAATCAGCCCGATAACGGCGTTTGATGCCCCGAGGCCGAGGGCATAGGCGACCAGGAACACCCCGCCGGTCAGGGTCACCAGGGCATGAGTGGCAAGGCCGTCGTAGATGACCAAAGAGAGTCCCTGCTCGGTCTCTGTTCGGGTGAGGTGTTCGGTCGGTCGGAGGAGTTTCATCGCAACCCCGTTTCTTGTACGCTGAATTCTGGTGAGCGGACAGGACGCCGCTCCTCACACACCTATACTTCTCCTGATCTTCGGTATATACCTGTGGGGGGAAATCACCC
>DUGL01000164.1:0-1960 GCA_013331415.1 Methanoregulaceae archaeon
AGGTATCGTGGCGCTTATCATCGCCCTGCTGATTGCAGGCTCATTCCGGATAGCTGACCAGTGGGAGAAGGCAGTGGTACTCAGGCTCGGGCGGTTCACCGGGCTCAGGGGACCGGGCCCGTTCCTGATTATACCGTTTGGAGAACGGATCGCGTACTGGATCGATCTCCGGGTCATCACCACGTCGTTTCGGGCAGAGAAGACCCTGACCAAGGATACCGTTCCGGTCGATGTCGAAGCCGTCCTCTTCTGGAAAGTGCTCGACCCCGAGAAAGCAGCACTCGAGGTTGAGGACTACCGGACCGCTATCTCCTGGGCCTCACAGACTGCACTCCGTGAAGTCATCGGGAAGTCATTTCTCTCTGATATGCTCGAGGGGAGGGAGAAACTCGATGCAGTGCTCCAGAGTATCATCGATACCCGGACCGAGCAGTGGGGGATCCATATCAGTTCCGTCGAGATACGGGATGTCATCATCCCGCCTGAGCTCCAGGACGCCATGTCCATGCAGGCGCAGGCCGAGCGCGAGCGGCAGGCACGGGTCATCCTTGGCGATTCGGAACGGCAGATCGCAGAGAAGTTCGAGGAAGCAGCACGGACCTACCAGAATAATCCAACTGCGCTCCACCTCCGTGCGATGAACATGCTCTACGAGGGGCTAAAGGTGAAGGAAAATGCTACCCTTGTTATCGTACCAGCCTCGATTCTTGATACCATGAACCTGGGGGCAACAACCGGGCTTATATCCCTTGCCAGGACCCAGGAGCTCCAGAGAAAGATGGACAGGTCCGGGGAAGAGAAGGACCCCGGGGCTGCAGGTGAGATGAAAGAGTGATCACTGGGTTATTCCCCATGGTTCCTTTTTTTCGAATGAAACGCAGATGAGTCCAGGAGGGCACATGCCCCCCGTATGAAAACCACGAACATGGTTTTCATGCCAACCGCCAATGAACTCTGTTCAGGATTTCGGCCAAAGGCGGTTACCAGGAAAATGGCTCCGCTATTTTTCATTTTGTATGCATGTGTCCCGAAAGGGAATCATGTGGTTTTTATACCGGGAAGTGATCAGCCAATCGCAGTTCTGTCAGAAGAACGTGAGAAATACCGAATAGACCACCACGTTGAGAATGGTGAGCGGCAGACCGATCCGGAAAAATTCAAGGAAGCTCAGGGTAATTCCCTGCCGCTCGGCGTTCTGAACCACGATGACATTGCTCGCTGCCCCAAGGATAGTGAGATTCCCGGCAATCGTGCTCCCGGCAGCAAGGGCGAGCATCTCCTGGACCGACATGCCCTGCTGGATGATCAGGGGCTGGAAGAGCGCGACAAACGGGACGTTTGAGATGAACTGGCTGATCACCACGCTCACGGTCATGATTACCGGGACGGACGTGACCCTGGTGACATCAAGGGATGCCTGAAAGAAGCCTGAATCAAAGACGCTCTGCATCAGGACAAACATCGCCGCAAAGAATACCAGGGTGCACCAGTCAGCCTTCCTGATCAGTTCTCTCCTCCCTGGGCTCAGTACCAGGAGCGGGGCAGCTGCGGCAAGGGCAATCACCATCAGGGGGAGGGGTTCCCATCCGGTAAATCCGCTCAGTACCCGCAGCCCGATGAGGGCAAAGATGATCGCAAGCGAGATTTTGGAGAGGCGGAAACGTGCTGCATCGTGGACCGGTCCGGGAGGGGAGGGGAGCATACATCCGGGTGCCGGGGGGTAGAAGATCCGGACAACCAGCCATGCCAGGATGAGATTGATCACCGTCGGGATCCCGAGGTGGACCAGGAAGGGGGTGAAGGCATTTCCAAGGTCCGCATAGCTCGCAATCAGGAGGTTCTGCGGGTTTCCAATCGGCGTCGCAACACTCCCGATCGTGATGGCAAAACAGAGTGCAAGGAGTGCCCCTTTCTTGTCAAGACCCCATGCACCCGCAAGGCCGATAACGAGCGGGGTCCC
>DUGL01000164.1:1977-2917 GCA_013331415.1 Methanoregulaceae archaeon
TGGTCCGGGTTTTTCGCCCGCGAGAAGATCCGGGAGGCAAGATGGGAGAGATAGCCGCTCTCCTGCAGTTCCACCCCGACAATGAACATCCCGAAGAGGAAGAGCATCACGTCACTATTGATCGCAGAGAGGGCGGCCAGCGGGGTTATCTGCCCGAGGAGGAGGACTGCAATGGCTCCGCCGAGCATGATCTGCCAGATCCTGAGGGTGTACCCCCCCACCTGGCGGATCGCAATGAGGAGGAAGACGATAGCGAGGACGATTACCGGGATGACCATGCGACCGCTTCTCCTCCTGCTGTATCAACCGATCAAATGCCGGGCCGCCTGATGGTCCATGTCAGGAGGACTCCGCTGTCCATCCGTTCGATCCCCTCGAGCGAGAGGGGAATGAAGTCCTGGTCACGGATGAATCCTTCACCATCGGCAAGGGTCGGGGCAGAGGCCCCTCCGATCACCCTGTTCCCCACATAACAGGTCAGGCGATCAACGAGCCCTGCACGAAAGAGCCCCCAGATAAGGGTCCCCCCACCCTCGACAAGCAGGGTCCGGATCCCCATGGCGTGCAGGGATGAGAGGAGGGCCGTAAGATCGACGGTATCATTCCCTGCAACGATGATCCGGGCGTACCGGGAGAGGCCGTCCTTCTTTCCTTCCTCAGCCTTTTCTGAGCAGGCAATGACACGGACCCCTTCCCCTTTATGAAGTATCGCTGCATCGATCGGTGTCCGTGCCCTGCTGTCCACAACAATCCTGACCGGGTGTTCGGGAAGACCTTTCGCTCTCCTTGCTGATCTCAGATCGGTTGATTTCACGGTGAGCGAGGGGTCATCGGCAAGCACGGTCCCGATACCCACCATGATCGCATCGCTCTCTGCTTTTATCCTGTCCACCCGGGAGAAATCCGCGGAGCCCGAGATCTTCACCTGCCTCCGTTCAGA
>DUGL01000024.1 GCA_013331415.1 Methanoregulaceae archaeon
GATGCGGTAGCCGGACTGATTGCCGGCTGCACCTCCCGACTCTACAGTGAATGCTGTTAACATCGCTCCGCGCCCTGCTCCAGTTCACCACGGTCCTGCCCCTGGGAGCTACGGCTGATTTCTCCCTGTTTGCGAAGCGGTCGTACCTCTATCCCCTGGCAGGGTACGTAACCGGTGGCATCGCCGGGCTCTGTGCATTCTGGATCGCGGATCCCTTGATTGCAGCTGCGGTAGCAGTCACCGCCCTCCTGATCGTCACCGGTGCAAACCACTTCGACGGGCTCATGGACCTCGGAGACGGGCTCATGGCTCATGGAAGCCGGGAAATCCGGGTCAGGGCGCTGACCGACCGGCAGATCGGGACCGGAGGGTTCGCCGCAGGGGCAGCGGTCCTGCTGCTCACCTTTGCAGCGCTCACCGGGATACGTGACCTGCTCTGGGCGCTCATCATTGCCGAGGTGGCCGGGAAGTTTTCCATGGCCGTGCTCACCGTTTACGGGGAGCCGTTCCGGGAGGGTCTCCACGCTGCCCTTCACGGGCAGGCAAAGGGCTGGTTTCCGCTCGCAGCAGCACTGCTCTGTACCCCGCTCCTGCTCTTCCCCGTAGATCCATACAGCCTCGTTGCTGCGGCACTTCTGGCAATCCTTTCCCCTGCAGTCCTCCTCCTCATCTCCCGCCACCTCTTCGGAGGTGTCAACGGAGATGTTGTCGGGGCATCACATGAGCTCACGAGGGCTTTTGTTCTCTGTGCCATGGTACTGGTTCCCATGAGCGCACTTTTTTAGCGGTTGTGGCGTGTACTAACTCCTGATGATCAAGGATATCGGAATTCACATGAAGGGGGGTGTCATCACCGAACGGGACACCGAGTACTGTACTATCCGCACGCGTATCCCGGCAGGAGTCGTCTCGTGTGGTCAGCTCCGCGGGATTGCTGACATCGCCGAGCGGTATGGAGCCGAATCGGTCCACCTCACCACCCGGCAGACAATCGAGATCCCGCACATGGACCCTGGCAACCTCGATGCAATTGCACGGGACCTGGCCGCGAATGCCACTCCTGTCGGGTCCGAACGCGATGAAATCGTGAACGTGATCGCCTGCCCGGGTAGTGAGCGGTGCATCTTTGCCAATATCGATTCGATAGCGCTCGCACAGGCAATCGATGCCCGACTCTTTGGTAAAGAGATGCCGGTCAAGATCAGGATATCTGTCTCTGCCTGCCCGAACGCATGTACAAGTCCGGTATTAAACGAGATAGGGATCATCGGGCAGATCCGGCCCATCCGCGTCCCGGGTCTCTGCACCGGCTGCGGGACCTGCGTGGAGTTCTGCAAGGAGGATGCAATCTCGATTAAAGGGGGCAATTCTGTCCTTGATCACGCACGGTGCGTAGAGTGCGGGACCTGCGTCCGTTCCTGTCCCTACCATCTCCTCAAATCATCCGGGGAGCACTACCTGATCATGGTGGGAGGGCGCAGGGGGCGGCACCCCAAAGCAGGGAGGGAACTCATAACCGTGACGAGCCCGGATGTAGTTATCGACGTAGTGGAGAAGATAGTCACCTGGGTCTACCGGCGGGCCTGGAGTGGCAGGCTGCTATCAGACCAGCTGGATGAACTCCAGTTCGGGAAGTTCAGGGATGAGATCCGGGCGCTTGTCCCTGAAGAGATGGTGGTTCCGGAGAATTCCGGTGGAATCAGCGACGGTAGCGAGAGGTAAATCCGGTACCTGCATCGTCATCGCAGTCGATGGCAGTCCCATCCTTCACGAGTGAATTGAACTGCATGGCTGCAGCCATCAGTGCCTCATCGCTTGAACCGCTCCCCGAAAAAGAACGCATCACCGATTCCTGGGGTGCAGGGTAGAGTTTCTGGCCGATCCGCACCCCCCGGCAGTGCACGCAGGACGCGCAACGACTGTGGACAGAGACCGTGCCGTCAGCACACCCGACAGTCGCGCGGTATCTCTTCTCATCCCAGCTGATCTCCCGTGTCATCATGGATGGACAGGGACTATCGTGTCCAAACCATAAGATATTGTCGGTTTTCCGCTGTTTTCCTGAAAAATACCCGGATTTCGCTCATCGAAATGATTAATAAGGATATGTTTCCAATAATTACTACTCGCATAAACAGGCTGTATTCTGCAGTCTCGTATTTATCGGAGGAACATTATGGCTGTTGAAAAGCCCCATCTTAATCTGGCGGTGATCGGACACATCGACCACGGAAAGTCAACCATGGTCGGGAGGCTCATGTTCGAGACCGGAGCCGTACCCCCTCATATCATCGAGGGATACCGCAAAGAGGCTGAGTCGAAGGGTAAGGCAACCTTTGAGTTTGCCTGGGTCATGGACAACCTGAAGGAGGAGCGCGAGCGAGGTATCACCATAGATATCGCGCACAAGCGGTTCGATACCGCGAAGTTCTACTTCACGGTCGTCGACTGCCCGGGACACCGGGACTTTGTCAAGAACATGATCACCGGCGCTTCCCAGGCTGATGCTGCAATCCTCGTGGTTGCAGCCCCTGACGGTGTCATGGAGCAGACCAAGGAGCACGTCTTCCTTGCACGCACCCTCGGCATCACCCAGCTCATCATCGCGATTAACAAGATGGATGCTGCCAAGTACGACCAGAAGCGGTTCGAAGAGGTCAAAAAAGATCTCTCGGCACTGATGCAGATGGTCGGGTACAAGCCTTCAGAGACCCTGTTTATCCCTACCAGCGCACTCCAGGGAACAAACATCTCCAAGAAGAGCCCGGACACCCCCTGGTACACCGGCCCTACCCTCCTCGAATCACTTGATACGCTCAAGGAACCCGAGAAGCCCATCGACAAGCCGCTGCGCCTCCCCATCCAGGACGTATATAGCATCAGCGGTATCGGCACCGTCCCGGTCGGACGGGTCGAGACCGGCGTGATGAAGAAAGGGATGAAGGTCTCCTTCCAGCCCGCCAACAAGGAGGGTGAGATCAAGTCCATCGAGATGCATCACGAGGAGATCCCCCAGGCACTCCCGGGGGACAATATCGGCTTCAACGTCCGTGGCCTCGCCAAGGGAGATATCCGCCGTGGCGATGTCTGCGGCCCGGTCGATGCACCCCCCACCGTTGCTGACGAGTTCACCGCACAGATCGTTGTACTCCAGCACCCCAGTGCCATCACCATCGGGTATACCCCGGTATTCCACTGCCATACCACCCAGACTGCCTGTACCTTCATCGAGCTCAAGAAGAAACTCGATCCCCGGACCGGTGAGACGAAGGAGGAGAACCCCACCTTCATCAAGGCCGGGGATGCAGCCATCATCCAGGTCAAGCCCACCAAGCCCATGGTCATCGAGAATGTGAAGGAACTCCCGCAGCTGGGACGGTTCGCCATCCGGGATATGGGCAGCACGATTGCCGCTGGCATGTGCATCGCCATTCAGCCCAAGCAGATGAGATAACTCCGATCCCAACATATTTTGGTGAATACGATGCAGAAGGCAAGGATACGTCTGACAGGGACCGATTTCAAGAAGGTTGAGATGGTCTGCGACCGGATCCGCGAGATCGCAGAGAGGACAGGCGTGAACCTCGCCGGCCCGATTCCCCTCCCCACAAAACGACTGGTTGTACCCATACGAAAGAGCCCTGACGGGGAAGGAACGGCCACCTGGGACCGCTGGCAGATGCGGGTGCACAAGAGGCTCATCGATATTGACGCCGATGAGCGGGCACTCCGCCAGCTGATGCGTACCCAGGTACCCAAAGATATCGGCATCGAAATTGTGCTCGAGAGCTGAGGGAGTGGATTGACCCCTGGGGTTCTCTCCCGGATGCGGGACAGCTGCTCCTTTGGTCACCTCTTTTTATTCATCTTTCTCCTCGGCCTCGGCATCCGGCTCTTTGCACTCGACCTCAAACTCTTCCATCACGACGAGGCTATCCATGCCTGGTTCTCGTACCGGTTGTTGACCGAGGGGATCTATGCCTACGAACCGATGTATCACGGGCCGTTCCTCTACTATGTCACGGCCGGGATGTTCTCACTTTTCGGGGATACGGACCTTGTCGCCCGGCTGCTCCCTGCCCTCTTTGGTGCCGCGATCATCCCCCTCATCTATGCCATCTATACCATGGGGTACCTTGACCAG
>DUGL01000041.1:0-5084 GCA_013331415.1 Methanoregulaceae archaeon
GTCGAGCGTATCATCACCCCGCGTCTCGCCCTGACCACCGCCGAGTACCTTGCCTTCGAGCTGGACATGCACGTGCTCGTTATCCTGACCGACATGACCAACTACTGCGAGGCGCTCCGCCAGATCGGGGCTGCCCGTGAAGAGGTGCCGGGCCGCAGGGGGTATCCCGGGTACATGTACACGGACCTTGCCGGCATCTACGAGCGGGCAGGGATCATCAAGGGGAAGAAGGGCTCGATCACCCAGTTCCCTATCCTGACGATGCCGGGAGACGACATCACCCACCCGATCCCGGACCTGACCGGGTACATCACCGAGGGGCAGATCGTGGTCTCGCGTGAACTGCACCGGAAGGGCATCTACCCGCCGATCAACGTCCTGCCCTCCCTCTCCCGGCTGATGAACCTCGGGATTGGGGCAAAACATACCCGCGAGGATCACAAGAAGGTCTCTGACCAGCTCTATGCGGCGTACGCGGAAGGAAACGACCTCCGTGGCCTCGTTGCTATCGTTGGGAAAGACGCCCTGTCAGAGCGGGACCGGATGTTTCTCGAGTTCGCCGATCTCTTCGAGAACCGGTTCGTCCGCCAGGGTCTGGAAGAGGACCGGAGCATCTTCGATACGCTCGGTATTGGCTGGAACCTGCTGTCCACGCTCCCGGTCGAACAGCTCGTCCGTATCGACCGCGACCTGATCACCAAGTACCACCCGAAATTCAGGGAAGCCGAGAAGGCACAGGGGTAACGGCACATGGCACTGCGCGATATCAAACCCACCCGGTCAGAACTGATCAACCTGAAGCGGCGTATCGCCCTCTCCGAGCGTGGGTACAAGATCCTCAAGATGAAGCGCGATGGCCTGATCATAGAATTTTTCAAGGTGCTCGAGACCGCAAAGGACAGCCAGAGCGGCCTCCTTGAGAAGTATCTGCGTGCCGGCCAGATGATGGCCTTCGCCGAGACCGTGGAAGGCGCAATCGGGGTGAAATCCGCCGCGTTCTCGGTCCAGGAGGTCCCGGACATCAGGCTCGCGAGCAAGAACATCATGGGGGTCGTCGTGCCCGAGATCGAGTCCTCCAAGGTGAAGAAGAGCCTGATCGACCGCGGGTATGGTCTCCTCGGGACCACCTCTGCCATCGATGAGGCCGCTTCCGCCTACGAGGACCTCGTGGAAGCGATCATCGAGAGCGCGGAGATCGAGACCACCATGAAGAAACTCCTCGACGAGATCGAGTCCACCAAGAGGCGGGTGAACGCACTCGAGTTCAAGGTGATACCCGAGCTGACCGAGGCGCGTGACTTCATCAAGATGCGCCTGGATGAGATGGAGCGGGAAGAGCTCTTCCGGCTCAAGAAGATCAAGGCGAGGAATACCTGACGGGGGAGAGAGATGGTGCATATTGGTCTGCTCAGCACGACACCGTGTGCGGGAAAGACCGTGCTCCTGCGGCTGGATCTCAACTCCCCCATCGATCCCTCTTCTCTTACAATCCTCGATGACAAGCGGTTCCGGGAGCATGTCCCGACCGTTCAGGCTCTCAGGGAGAGCAGGCTCATCATCCTCACCCACCAGAGCAGGCCGGGCAAGAAAGACTTCACCACGCTCGAAGCTCACGCCGAGAAACTTGAGCAGCTGGTCAAACGCCCGGTCCGGTACATCGATGATATTTTCGGTCACTGTGCACGCGAGGCGGTACGGTCATCAAAACCCGGGGATGTGCTGATGCTCGAGAACGTGCGGTTCAACGCAGAGGAGAACCTGACGGCAAAGCCCGAAGAGGCGGCCAGGTTCCAGCTCGTGAAAAGGCTTGCCTCGCTCGGAGACCTCTTTGTCAACGACGCCTTCGGGACCGCACACCGGTCCCAGCCGACGATGGTCGGCCTCCCGCTTGTCATGCGGTCCGTCGCCGGCCTCCTGATGGAGAAAGAGGTCCTGACCCTCTCGCGGGTCTTTGAGAACGCACCCCGTCCCGTCTGCGTGGTGCTCGGCGGGACAAAGGTGGATGACTCGATTGCCGTGGCAGAGCACATGCTCTCGTACACCATCGCCGACAGCGTGATCGTGACCGGGGTCGTTGCCAGCATCTTCCTCTCTGCGATGGGCTATGACATCGGGCATCCTTCTGCCCAGCTGGTCCAGCAGCTCGGGTACGAGCGGGAGATCGGGAAAGCCCGGGAACTGCTCCGCGAGTACGGGGAGAAGATCATGGTCCCTGAATGGGTAGCCGTCCGGGAGGAGGGGGAACGAAACGAGTACCCGGTCAGTGCCATCCCTGCCGATGCCCCGATCCTCGACCTGGGTATGGATTCCGTGCTCGCCTGTGCTGAACGGATCCGGGCTTCCGGGACCGTGGTCTTCAACGGCCCGGCCGGGGTATTCGAGGAGCGGGACTTCGCCACCGGCACCTACGAGCTCCTCAAGGCAGCATCACGGGCCCCGTTCTCGATCATTGGCGGGGGGCACACCGCAGCGGTCGTGGAGAAACTCGGCATCGGGAAGGATTTCACCCACATCTCCACCGGAGGCGGGGCCTGTATCGAGTTTCTGACCGGGAAGAAGCTCCCGGCAGTCCAGGCGCTCGAACGGTCAAAAGAGCTGTTCGGGTGAAAACAACCGGATTTCCCGGACCCGGCACCCGTCTTTTTTCCCGGAACGGCTCTGTTCGCCCGATGGCCCATTTCGCGGGATGAGATGGAGGATTACGGATCCTCCTGTATCAGGCCGGCAGGGGGCTCCCCGCTGCTCTCATTCTTTCCACCCGCAATCGCTCTGTACACGGCTGCAGAGAAGACCACCGCTGTTCCGAGCATGAGGAGGAGGGCGGCAATCAGGGTTATCCCCCCTATCAGCAGGAACCGTGACGGCTGGAAGACCATGATCGCCCCGGCAATAAAGAACGGCCAGAACAGGAAGACCAGGATCCGGGTAAATTTTTCAGGGCTCCAGTGACTGATATCCCGCTCCTGTTCACCGTTGTCCGGGTAACGGTCAATAAGGGTTCCGAGTTTCAGGAGGACGCATGAGAGCACGATGCTTACCACGGCTCCTGCTATGACCCCGATGACCAGGTATACGTCCATAGTTTCCTGCTACACTATGCGCCCAGTTTCTATATAATGACGTATCCCGTGCTCCTCCGGCAGGGATTCTGAGGCAGCCAGTTTTAGCCACGCAGCACGGGATAGTTCAAGCATACCTCGTGCTTCCCTGGCAGGTAACTCCGACACAGGAGAAACCTCTGACGCGGCTGGCGCCGCACGGCGGGATACCATGCGATGTCCTTCGCCCGCCAGGATCGGGTATTGATTTTTGCTATCCCGTTGGTTCCTCTACATCACGTACGTGGCTTTCGCTCCAGAGCTGCCCTCAACAGTCCGTTGAGCTCACCCGTCTGGTGCACTGCCTCGTGGTAGTCCCGGGTGCGGTTTCCATTCAGGAAGGGATGTGGGCAGCAAGCCGTCCACGGTCCCTGGATCTTCGGTCACGCTCCCCGGGTATCGTGAAGAATCCATCTCCGGGGAGTTACCGGGATCAGGTACTATCCTTTTTTTTCCTGCGAAGGCGAGAGAACCTGCAGGAGAGGTGTGCATGAAGGCGCAGGGGAACGTGCGGGGAAGAGAGGGACTGATACCCGTCGCACGGGGAATCAGCCCGGCGGATATCCTGTTTGAGCATGCCGAGCTCTTCAACCCGTTTACCTTTGAATGGTCACGGACTGATGTTGCCGTCAAAGACGGGATCGTGGTCGGGACCGGGAGATACCGGGCAAAAACGACCATCGATCTCAAAGGCCGGCGGGTAGTACCAGCCCTGATCGATGCACATGTCCACATCGAGAGTTCGCTCCTCTCGCCCCCCGAGTATGCCCGGCTCGTCGCGAGGCACGGAACCACCACGGTCATCGCCGATCCCCACGAGATTGCGAACGTCTGCGGTGCTGACGGGCTCGAGTTCATGCTGGGATGGCGCGGAAAGGTCCCGATCGATCTCTTCTTCATGCTCCCGTCCTGTGTCCCGGCAACCCCGTTCGACCGCGGGGGAGCGGTCCTCGGTGCCGGCGACCTCCGGGCCTTTGCCGGGAGGGACGGTGTTATCGGCCTCGGGGAGGTGATGAACGTCCCGGGTGTCCTCTCGTGCGACCCGGAGGTGATGGAGAAGATCTCGCTCCTCCCGATTGTCGACGGCCATGCCCCGCTCCTGTCCGGGCAGGACCTCACCGCGTACATCCTCGCCGGGGTGCAGAGCGACCATGAATCGACCGGGATCGATGAGGCCCGGGAGAAACTGGAACGGGGGATGTTCCTGTACATCAGGGAGGGCTCGACCGAGAAGAACATACGGGCAATCATTCCCCTGGTCACCCCGAAGAATGCCTCCCGGTGCTCCTTTTGCACCGATGACCGCCATGCGGACCTGCTGGTCTCGGCCGGGCATATCGACGACTGCATCCGCAGGGCGGTCGGGTATGGTCTCGAGGAAGAGATCGCGATCCGGATGGCGACACTCTCACCCACCGAACGGTTCTCGCTCCATGACCGAGGAGCACTTTCACCCGGGAGGATCGCGGATTTCTGCCTCCTTGCCGATGGAAAGGAATTCACGGTCGAGAAGACGTTCCGGGGCGGGGTGCTGCCCGACCTGGAGACACCGATTCCCTGCCCACCCCTCAATGGCAGGTTCGCGTGCGATCCACCCGGGCCTGCCGATATCGCTCTCCCTGGCAGCGGCCCTGCCCGGGTCATCGGGCTCGTGCCCCACCAGATCATCACGGAACCGCTCACCTTCCCTCTCAATGATGGAGACATACCGGATACCGGCCGGGACATCCTCAAGGCGGTGGTCTGCAGCCGGTACCGGAAGGGGGAGATCGGGACGGCGCTCGTCCACGGGTTCGGGATAGAGTCCGGTGCGATTGCCGGGAGCGTCTCCCATGACTCCCACAACATCGTGGCGGTGGGTGCCGATGACGCAGCAATCTGCCGTGCAATAGGCCTGGTGATTCGGAATAAGGGAGGACTTGTCGTTGTGGACCCCGGAGAGGAATCTGTCCTCCCGCTTTCCTGTGCCGGTTTGATGTCCGTCCT
>DUGL01000041.1:5109-6230 GCA_013331415.1 Methanoregulaceae archaeon
TCCTTCCTCGCCCTCACGGTTATCCCTGCCTTACGGGTCACCGAACGCGGTCTCTTTGATGTCGAGGCGTTCTCCGATGTGCCGGTATTCCTGACCGATGACGTGAAGTCCTGATCCCCGGGGTCTTTTCATGTATTTCAGAGACCCTGGCGGTCCGCTCTTTTTCCGCTGTAGCGGGTATGCACTGACACGATTCCCCAACAAGGGAAAAAATGCTTCATCGCTGTTCCGTATGGATGGAATGAAACCAAATGTGTAACTGTTCAGACCTGCCATGAAGAAGCATCATATTTTTCGGTCCAGTCACTGAACCGCCGCCGGGGCGTCGTCTTCTGAAGTATACCCTGGGATACGAGGCGACCGGACGGTTGCCCCGGGGTCGAGGGGCGGAGCCCTCGCGGTATTTTCGGGGGCGGCGGCGTTCATCCTGTCGGGGGTGTGGGGGCGACGCTCCTAAGTACGTAAAAGGATGAGAAAACAGTAATCATGAGTGTTTAGCCGGGATATTCCTTCCTTGACAACCTGAACAGTTACCCAAATTTTTGGTATGAAAACCACGTTCGTGGTTTAATATGAAAATCGCATTCGCGATTTTCATTCTGTATGCTTGTGGCATTGCGGCATCGTGACTGTTTTCATCAGGGGTACCTGAAGCTGAACAGTCTCATCTGCGTTTCATGGGGAGTAGGGTTGATCTCATGAGCAGCTGGCAATACGCCATCCTGGAGCGGGAGCAGGTATCGCATGCGATGGGGAATACCCATCAGTACCCTCCTGCTCACGAGCGATCACACCTGCATCCTGGCAAATAACCGCGATGCTGTCATCAGCCTCCCGGCACTCCCATGGCCAGCACATCGGGATAGAGCAGGAAGATCACCCCGAGGATCACCGGCTGGTGGATGAGGTAGATGGCGAGCGAGTGCCGCCCGAGGAACCCGGCCGTCTCTTTCACGGGTGCCGGGACGCCCGGCTGCCATCGCTGTCGTCCGCCCGGGTAGATGATGTTCCCAAAAAAGACCCCGATGAGCACCACGCCGAGCCAGGGGAATACCGGCGTGTAATCGACGCTGTAGAAGGTCGGGGGGTGGATACCGAGCCAGAGGAGCCAGTCGCTCCCC
>DUGL01000076.1 GCA_013331415.1 Methanoregulaceae archaeon
CGACCGCAACCGCCATAAGGAAGGGATCAGCAGAGACCCCAAGCCCGATTGCAAGGCTGATGGCAATAGGCGCCATAAGGACTGCACATGCGGCATTGTTTATCAGGCTCGAGAGGAGCATCGTCGCCACCAGGATGATAACGAGCAGGGCCACGACAGAGAGGTGTCCCTGGAAGCCGAGCAGGGCATCGGTAATCAACTGCGCACCACCCGTAGTCTCCATCGCCTGTCCGACCGGTATCAGTGCCCCGAGGAGGACGATCACCGGCCAGTCGATGCTCTCATAGATCTCCCGCAGGGGGACGAGCGCCATGAGCACCATGGCAACAGCAGCAACAGGGAAGATGATCTGGACCGGGACGATGCCAAGAGCGGCGATGGCAATGGCAAACCCGAAGATACCCACTGAGAGGGCTATCCGGCGGGGCTCACCTATCTTCAGGCCCCGCTCAGCGAGGGGAAGGCAGCCGAGCGTTTTCATCGCTTCAAGGAGAGTGCCAGTCGTCCCCTGGAGGAGGAGGACATCTCCTGGCTGGAGCCGTATCCGGTGGAGCCGTTCTTTGAGCCGTTCACCCTGCCGGGCAATGGCGAGCAGGTTCACTCCGAAATAGTAGCGGAGATTGATTTCCCGGACCGTTCTCCCCACCACCGGCGAACCCGGCCTCACCGTGGCCTCCATCAGGGTCACATCGCCTGAACTTAGTTCCTCACTGCTGACCTCCACGTCCTCTTCCAGGACAAAACCCGATTCATCAAGGAATGTCTTGAGATCATCTGCGTCTGCCCTGACGATCAGGACATCACCGGGTTTCAGGGTCTCATACCGGTAGGGGGCAGGCCGGATGAACTCTCCCCGCACGATCTGGACGATTGTGACATCGGCCTCGGTCGTTTCCTCGATGTGCTGGAGCGATTTGCCGGCAAACGTTGATTCCNNCGGTGACGCGGACCTCGGTGAGATAGCCTTTTACCTCAAAGAGTTCCTCCCGGGATGCAGGTCCCTTCCTCTTGGGGACCAGGTGCCACCCGACCAGGGAGATAAAGAGGAAGCCGGCGAGGGCAACGCCAAGACCGACCGGTGTAAAGTCAAACATGGTGAAGGGCTCGCCGCTGTACTCAGCACGGTATGTTGCGATGATGATGTTTGGAGGAGTACTGATGAGGGTGATGAGCCCTCCGAGACAGGAGCCGAATGCCAGCGGGAGGAGGAGGCGCGATGAGGGGACGTTGTTCTTGAGAGCCATTTTTATACTCACCGGCATGAGAAGGGCGAGCGCCCCTACATTGTTCATGAAGGCGGATAATGCAATCACCAGGCCGGTGAGGGCCGACACCTGCGCCGTTGGCCGCTCTCCCACCCGGGACAGCCAGCGTGTTATCAGCTCAACAAGTCCCGCATTCTGGAGTCCGCGGCTTATCACAAGGACTGCGGCAACGGTGATGACTGCCGGGTTCGCAAACCCGAGGAATGCCTCATTCCACGGAACCACCCCGGTTATCGTCACGATGAAGAGTGCGATAAGGGCGACGATATCGTAGCGCAGGCGGCCATGAACAAACAATACCAGTGCGATGACGAGCGTGACAAAGACGATTGCCTGATCGGGGGTAACAGGAGGCATACCGGGGATCATCTCTCACTGCCTGGCTCTGGCACCCTTACGCTGTGATATGACGGGGGGGCAACCGGAACAGGTGCCGGATGGAATGGATGAAGATACACGTCAGTATCTCATAATNNGTACCGTATCCCGAAAGACCGGACACCTGCCCCGGATGAGTGGCCTTTTCTCGCTTCAGAACGCCCCGGGTATGAAACGGGCAGGGGAGGTTCAACCCTGATTCCTGCTCGTTGCGTCAGGTATGAGACCAGTCGATTCAGGGGGAGGGTATTCCGGCTTGTTCTGGAGAGGGAGATGCACTGTGGCTGGATCACTTTTCCTGGACTGTCCCTCTCCCTATACGCTTCCGCTGTGCAATACCATAGCCCGAGACAACGGAGAGGTACTCCCCGAATTCCCGGTCAAGCTCCCGGTCTCCGGTATCCACGAACAGGAGCGGGGTCTCCGCAAGCTTGTGCGGGGTGGCAACCACAATCACATTCTCCACATCAATCTTCCGGAGCACCGATGGGCTGACCTGCTGGGTGCCACGCCCGAGGACTGATCCCTGGGCCCCGATGATGCTGATGACCAGGCGGGCCCTTCCCCCGCACGAGAGCATTTCGAGGATCCTCTGCTCGTTCAGGTCTCCGGCAATGAGCCTTCCTCCTTTCACTGCATCAAACCCGAGCAGGGTCTTGTCAATGCCAAGTTCATGGGCAATAGCCCCCGTCGTGGTTCCAGGACCGAGTATGTACAGGGTCTCAGGGGTGCCACGGATCACATCGGCAAGGAACTTCCCGATACCCTGCTTTGCCCGCTCCTCGTCCTGGTTCTCGAAAACCTGCTTGGTCTCCTGTATGAGGCCCGGACGGTAGGGACTCTTTGCATAGCCGTGCAGCAGGGTCCTGAGTTCCCCCTCCCGGTACGCCTCCTCGTCCACGTCCACGATCTCGGCATCCCGGAGCTTGAGCAATGAGGGGGGCCCGACAAGCAGGATTTCCGCTGCCGCCTCGGGCGTCACTGCAAAGACTGCCGAGTACATCTTCACCCCTGCCGGGATGCCAAGGACCGGGATGCGGTCCAGCACCACATCGTAAATATCCCGGGCAGTCCCGTCCCCCCCGCAGAAGAGGATGAGATCAGCACCCCGGGCAGCAAACTCCCGGCAGGCATTCCGGGTGTCGTCAGAAGACGTGGTACCGGGAGCAGGATACACAACGTCCACGGAAGTATCCGGGATCCCGGCATCACGGAGTGCATCCTCTCCCATCGGCCCCGAGCAGGTCAGGAAGTGGAACGGTGTCTCCCTGATGAGCCGGAGGGAAAGCACAGCCCGGGCACCCGCCCGTGGCCGTGCCCCCCGGCGAATCGCCTCCAGGACCAGGCCGTCTGTCCCTTTGAGTCCGACAGCCCCGCCCATGCCGGCTACAGGATTGACCAGGAATCCGATGGTGTACATCATCAGAAAACGAGTGGATATATGACTGAGGGGTTCATCGCATGCAGAAAAAGGGGAGGGCCGAACGCCCTCCTCACGGAACTGTCGGGAGACGTTTGAGCGCGTCCCTGATCAGGGCGTCAGGGTACTCGTAATCAACCAGCTTTCCTCCATAGTAGGCATCATATGCAGACATATCGAAGTTGCCGTGGCCTGATGCATTGAACAGGATAGTCTTCGCCTCGCCGGTCTTCCGGCATTTCAGGGCCTCGTCTATCGCTGCTTTCACCGCGTGAGAGGTCTCCGGCGCAACGATGATCCCTTCACTCCGGGCAAACGTCTGGGCTGCATCAAAGACCTCGGTCTGGTGGTAGGAGACCGCCCTCATCACCCCGTCATGGACCAGTTTTGATACGATAGGAGAATCACCGTGGTACCGGAGCCCGCCCGCATGGATGGAGGGGGGGATGAAGTCATGACCAAGCGTGTACATCTTCATGATGGGGGTCAGGCCCGCTTCGTCCCCGAAGTCATACGCATAGAGTCCTTTTGTCAGCGTCGGGCAGGATGCCGGTTCGACCGCGATGATATCCACATCCGGGTGTTTCCCGGTCATCTTGTCTCCGGCAAAGGGAAATGATATCCCGGCAAAATTTGATCCGCCACCGACACAGCCGATGACCACGTCGGGATATGATTCCACGCGTGCGAGCTGCTCCCGGGACTCGAGACCGATGATTGTCTGGTGGAGACAGACATGATTGAGAACGGATCCAAGGGAGTAGTGCGTATTTCCATGGGTGGCTGCATCCTCTACCGCTTCTGAGATTGCGACACCGAGGCTCCCGGGAGTATCAGGATCCTTTTCGAGCATGGCGCGTCCGGCATTCGTTTTTGTGCTCGGGCTCGGGATGCATTCTGCCCCCCAGACCTGCATCATGGATTTCCGGTATGGTTTCTGGGTGTAGCTGGCCCTGACCATGTAGACTGTACATTCGATATCATAGAGCATCGTTGCAAATGCGAGCGCTGACCCCCACTGGCCTGCCCCGGTCTCTGTCGCAATACGCTCGACCCCTTCCTTCATGTTGTAGTAGGCCTGGGGTACTGCGGTATTTGGCTTGTGGCTCCCTGCAGGGCTCACCCCCTCCCATTTGTAATAGATTTTTGCCGGGGTTTTCAGGGCTTTCTCGAGCCTGTGTGCCCGGTAGAGCGGGCTTGGCCTCCAGAGACGGAGCACGTCCCGGACCTCTTCGGGGATGTCGATGAACCGGTCAGGGCTCATCTCCTGCCTGATCAGCTCCATAGGGAATATGACCGCGAGGTCCTCAGGGCCTACCGGCTTCTTTGTCTGGGGATGGAGCGGGGGATCCATCGGTGTCGGAAGATCGGCAAGGACATTATACCACCGCTTCGGCATCTCCTCTTCATCGAGAAGTATCTTCGTCTGCATGATAGGAGGTGGGTATTGTATAAATATATACATTGTTGTATAATTTCGCGTATTGCGTATGGCAGCTTCCCGTATACTGGCCAGACGCGCCCGGGCAATAAACCACAGTGCTTGTTATATCCTGCAACCTTAAGAGAAGGGAGAATAACCAGGGGGCAGGGGGGAAATGACGGAAACAATCGGAAGGAAGGAAGCTGCGCGACATATCCCTGCAACCGCAAATGACCAGTGGAACTACCTCCTGAAAGGTATTTGGGACCAGATGATCCACCTGCTCATCAGCTTCGAGGGGCAGTGCGATGAGGAGACCCTCGACAGGGCGGTTCGCCTGGCACTCGATGCCGAACCCCTCACCCTGATGAAATTTGTCGAAGGGAACGTGCCGCAATTCACGGGATCAGCCCCTGACCCGGGAATGCCGGTGTATTCAGTAGTACGAACACCGGACCCGGAAAGGACACTCGCCCTTCTGCTTGCCAAACCCGTCGATCCCGCGAAAGGTCCCCTGGCACGGATCCGGCTGATCCGCTCTGACCACGACCTGCTCTGTATCTCCCTCAACCACACCATCACGGATGCCTACGGGGTGAAGTCATTCGGGAGCCTCATCGCCCGCCTCTACCGCTCCCTGACAAACCAGACCAGGTATATTCCCCTGGAGAACCTGCATGACCGGTCCTTCGACCGAATCTTTTCGCACTTCTCTGCAGAAGATCGTGAACGTGCATGCAGACAATTTCAGGATCGGGAAGAAGTATGGAGCTTCCCTGTCAGTTCCCTCCGAAAAGGAGCCCGGTGTTACGAACGTATCACGCTTGACACAGCGGAATTTATGAGAATCCGGGAGAATGCCCACAACCGGGGATTCACGATAAACGATCTTCTCCTCTCGGCTTTTGCCCTTGCCCTTGGCGAATCAGCCCCGGCTCCACCGGGGACCTGCATCCCGGTACTCACCTCTATTGACCTGCGGAGGTACCTCCCACCCGACGCCTGTCCCTCCCTTGCCAATCTCTCGGTTGCATTCGAGGTTCCGATCAGGCTGTCCTCATCCGGCACCACAATTTCAGCTGTCAATGCCGCAATGGCCAGGCGCAAGATCGGATATGCAGGGATTGGTGCCGCTGAGAACCTCTGCAGGACGTTTGATGCCGGGTACCTGGCAGTCAAACGTCAGCTTGCCAGCATGGAGAGAGAGACAGAGGCCGGGCTGCTTGGAAAAAATCCCTTCTTCTCAAACCTGGGGGTCATCCCTGAGGGGATACTCGGGTTTGGTATCCCGGTCAGAACGGCATGGATGCTCCCCCCCGTGCAGTACCCGCCTGGTTTTGGCCTTGCTGCATCCACCTGCCAGGGGCGACTCACCCTCTCTGCCGGCTTTTGCCGGGAAGCCATTGAAGCGGAGCGGGTCTCTTCGATCCTCTCCTCGATGGCCAGGCACCTCCCGGGGTTTCCTTCCGGAAAATAACCGTCCGAACAGGGTCGGCGAAAAAGGTGCGCAGGTGCCTGGGGTATACCCATGCGGATCCCGGGGATTTCCCGATGCTCTCCAGAGAGGGGAGAAGCACCCGGTGCACCGGGCTCTCTATCACGAAGACCGGACGGCATGGACGAGAGAACCAGAACAAGGAGACGGTCACCAGTGCGATTCCACTCCTGGGGATCGGGATATCGCTTTCGGGTGATCACCCCGTGAACAAGCAGAGCGGGACTGCCGGTCAGATCTGCAGGATCCTGCCTTCAGAAGATGTGGTATCGTAGAGAGCACAGCTGGGTGTCCCGGTGAGGTATCCACACACCTCTCCAGGATTGATCACCAGGGTCCTTCCCTTCCGTTCAACTGCTGCACGGTGGGTATGCCCGTGTACCACGAGGTCAAAGAGGCCGCTCTCGATGAGGTCAGAGAGAAGGACCGTATCGTGCCCGTGCAGGAGAGCAATCCGTGCCCCGTCAGACGTCATGTCGAAAAAATTGCCCGTTATCCTGACATTCCCGGATTCCGCACACCGGTCACGGAGGAGTTCATGGTCTCCGTCATTGTTGCCGAATACCCCCCATACTTCACCATCCAGTGACGAGAGCACCGGGATAACAAACGGCGCGATAAAATCCCCCGTATGGAGAAAGAGGGCATCTGCTTCACGGTTCAGGAGGGCAACTGCCTGCCGTATGTTCGGGATATGGTCATGCGTATCCCCCAGTATGCCAATCATCATGACCCGGCACCTCAGTCCTTGTATACGGCAGGGCACAGGAAAATGGTTCTGGCGGCGTTTATTCCCCCTCCAGGGGAAGATCTCACTCCCGGCACTGCAGCCGCTCCCTTTCTCACCAGAGGAGGGCAAGGCTGATAAACCCGGCACAGCCATTCCCGCCACCGTTAAATGGCTTCACGCACACTCTCTCTCCATGCAGATGTGGATTGGCGGGAAGGGGATGTTCTCAGCAGACGAGCGCTGGATGCCGGTGATCAACCCGGCAACAGGTGAGGAGATCGACCGCGTGCCGGAAGGAACCCTCTACGAAGTCGATGCTGCCGTGCAGGCCGCAGAATCCGCCTTTGACCAGTGGGCTGAACGGGCTCCCCGGGAACGGGGCGTGGTGCTGTTTCGGGCAGCAGCCATGGTTCGTGAGCACCACCAGGAGCTCGCGAAGCTCCTGACCGCTGAGCAGGGGAAACCCCTCCGCGATGCCATCGATGAGGTGCGGGGATTTGCGAACATCCTTGAGTTCTACGCCAGCATCGCGGGCGCGATGCAGGGGGAGCTGGTGGATCTCGGTCCGTCAGCGGACGCCATCGTCCGGCGGGAACCGATCGGTGTCTGCGGGGCCATCATCCCCTGGAACATGCCCGCTATCCTGATGGGCTGGAAAGTTGCCCCGGCCATACTCGCCGGGAACACCATGGTCTTCAAGCCGGCATCGACCGCCCCGCTCACCTGTCTCTCTCTCTCGAGCCTTATGGAGACATCCGGCCTTCCGCCAGGGGTCCTGAACGTGGTCACCGGCAGAGGGGAGGTGGTAGGCGAGGCTATCGTGAGACATCCGGGCATACGGAAGATCTCTTTTACCGGGGACATGGAGACCGGAGGCCGGGTACGCGAGCTTGCCGGGTCACACATGAAAGAGATCCACCTCGAGCTTGGGGGATCCGATCCCATGATCGTATGGAAGGACGCTGATATCGGGAAAGCTATAACCGGCGTAATGAAAGGAAGGTTCTACAATGCCGGCCAGACCTGCACCGCGGTAAAGAGGCTGTATGTCCACCATGATATCATAAAAGAGTTTGTCAGGAAACTCGAAGACCGGGTACATCATCTTCGCGTGGGAAACGGGATGGACCCCTCCACAGACATGGGACCGCTCTCCGGGAGGGCACAGCTGGAACGGGTGGTCTCGGTGGTCAATACCGTTGAGAGTAAGGTGCAGGGAACCATCCTTACCGGGGGTCATGCGCTCTCGGGGCCCGGGTTCGAGAACGGGTACTTCTATCCACCCACGCTGGTCACCGATCCGGTGCCGGAGTGCGTCCTCCTCTCCCAGGAGGTGTTCGGACCGGTCCTTCCCATTGTTCCGGTCGATGACCTTGAGAACGCGATTGCCCAGGCGAACGCCACGCGGTACGGGCTTGGCGCGTCAATATGGACGCGGGATCTCGCCATCGTCAGGAAAGTCTTCTCCTCTGTTTCAGCAGGCATCGTCTGGGTGAACCGTCATGTCACCGTTCCCCCTGATATCCCGTTTGGCGGGGTGAAAGCGAGCGGGATGGGGAGAGAGAACGGGATCCAGGCATACTATGCCTACACGCGGACAAAATCACTCTTCATAGGCTGGTGATTGTTCCCTCCCAAATCTCCCCTTCTCTCCTGGATATCGTTACCCGGATGCCGGGGATCCCTGTTTTTTTTGTGGGGGAGAAAATAGTCTTATCCTCTCCCGACCATGACTACCAGTGGATACGTATGTCCGGAGAAGAGATGCTTAAACTGGCGGCAGGGGAAGTAGCAAACCTCCTCAGCCCGGCACATGTGGTAGGGACACCCCTCGAGTTCGGAGATAAAGCAGTCATCCCGCTCGTCCATTTCGGGTTCGGTTTTGGAGCAGGCAGCAGGCAGGACGGTGAGAAGGGGGCCGGTGGCTCGGGTGCCGGGGGCGGGGGCGGGATCTCCCCGGTTGCACTCGTTATCGTCCAGCGGGACGTCCCGGGTCACGATGGAATCCAGGTGATGTCACTGCGAAAGGAGACCGCTCTGGCACAGGTCATCTCAAACCTCACCGAATCGATCGCCCCCCAGGTCCTCGAAGTGATAAAAGAACGGGCAGGGTCAAAGAAAGCCGAATAGTACAGTATCATCCGATTACCGCGTATCGGGGCAATACATGGACGCTCAAATCCTGCTCCCATTCGTCATCACCGGATGCGCTCTAGCTGGTGCGTTCCTCGTGTATCGCACACCCCTGGACCTGCAGATCCTGCTGGAACAGGGTGCCGGCCCGGCACAGGCTGCTGGCGCCGCCCGGTGGTCATTCCTTGGTGTCAGGGGAGCATTTTGTGAGGGGTCACTCTCCATCTCACTCTGTATTTCGGGAAATGAGGTACTCCGACGGAGGATTGCCCGATCTCCCGGCGTGCAGCCTGAAGACACGCACCCTGGACCTGCCCTGAACCTGGGATTGCTCAGGTATGGCCCCGGACTTGCCCGGATCGTCCGCGCCCTGATCCGCCACCTCACCGTCCGGAAGATCGAAGGAGACCTCGTGCTTGGTCTTCGGAACCCTGCGGATACGGGTATCATCTACGGTTTTTTTTCCGCCGTGCGACCCCTCATACAGCTGGACGAGCGGGTATCACTCTCCCTGCAGCCGGCCTTTGACCGGGAAGTTTTCACCGGTCGTCTCACGGCAGACCTCCGCATCGAGCGGCCACTGGTCATCCCGGTACTGGTTTTTACCTGTATTCTGCTACCCGGGAGATTCCGTATGATCCGGGAATACTCCTCTGGAAGCAGGGTGATTGCTGCATGATACAAAGCAGGATTGGTTTCGGGAGACCCCTCGAATATCAGGGACGGATTTTCCTGCCCCTTGTCGCTTCGCTGCAGGATTATCGTGAAAACAGCGGAGTGGTATCCGTGGTTTTGCTTGCACTCCTGATTCTGGAGGAGGACCAGGTTTGGGCAGCTGCCATCCAGGAGGGAATTACCATTCCGGATATGCCCCGGATACTCAGCGAGGCAGTACATTTCACCCCTTCGGCTTCCCCGATTCCCTGATCACGCTCTTTTCCGGAGCGCACCTGATCATTTCTTCAGGTAGCGGCGGCTGCCGAAAAGCGAGATCACGCTTACCACCGGGACGATGATCGCGGCATAGAGGAGAAAGAACGCCACCTCTTTTTCCGGAAAGATGAGGACGAGCCCGAGCGTTACTCCGGCCAGTATGCCAAGGAGGAGGAGACTGGATCCGACAACACGGGAGAGTCCTTTCGGATCCCGTACCTCACCATCCCGGTATCCGGCGATGAGCTCGAAGCGGCCCCGGTACCGTATCAGGTATCCGAGGATCAGGAACAAAACCATCAGGAATTCGAGAATGATGACGATGAGAAACGATGCGGCCATGGTCACTTCACCTGCTGGTGTGCATTCTCTGTTTTCGATCCCATAGATATTCCCTCTCACCTTTGCGCTGCCTACTCATGGCGGAGCGCCTCGATGGGGTTGAGGTTCGACGCCTTCCAGGCAGGGTATGAGCCGGATACCAGGCTGATTCCCAGGCCGAATACGATCCCGTAGAGCACATGCACCAGGCTTGAGGGGACAAAGAGGTACTCGGTTGTCTGGAGCATCACCATGCTCACGGCGTATCCCCCGATAATGGAGAGAACGCCCCCGATACCGCTTCCGATCAGGCCGAGGATGAGTGCCTCATACAGGAACATCCGCCGCACCTCGCGCCGCTGGGTACCGATACTCCGGATCACCCCGATCTCCTTGATCCGTTCGGTGACCGACATCAGCATGATATTTAAGATACTCACCCCGGCAACGATAAGGGATATGCCCCCGATAGCGGTGGTAAAGGTCGATATCTGCCCAAACGTGGTGAGAATTGTCTCCAGGATCGCCCGGGTGTCAATCACATCCACCACGGTCTCTTTCCGGTTCATCTGCCGGTCGATGGCATCCTTGACGTCCTCGATCTGGGAGAGGTCCTTTACTTTGACAATGACCAGGTTGTAATCCTGCTGGTCGAATGCCTGCCGGAACCACTGCTGCTCCACCACGATCCCATAATCAGGATTGATGTCAAACCCCATCCCCCGCTCCTTCAGGATCCCCACAACCCTGACAGATCCCCGGTCACCAAGGTTGATCCGCGATCCCACCTTGATATTGTTCTCTTCGGCGAACCGCGCCCCGGCCATGGCTCCCGATGATCCCCGGAGGTACGATCCTTCTTCAAGCTCGAGGAGGATGGGGATATCATCCGATTTGAGGCCGTACACCACCCCGACCGTATCCTCGGATCCGATCTTCATCCGTGAACTGCCAGAAGAGACCGGGATAGTGACGTGGGGAGCTGCAGCCCGCCGTATCTGCTCCACATCGCGATCCGAAAGGAGGTTAGACCCCGAAGCCCCGCCAAATCCTGGACCGCCCGTGTGTGGAGAGACAATAATTGAGTCGCCCACGGAGGAGAGGCTGTCTGAGATGGCGAGGACCAGGCTGTTACCAAGGATTCCCATCGAGACGATGGTCACCACCCCGATGATGATCCCGAGAATGGCAAGGAGTGATCGGAGCCAGTGGAGCCGGACGTTCCTGCGTGCGAGGTCAAAGAACATCAGGGACTGCACTGGTCTCTCCCTCCACTACCTGGATTCTGTATCATGGGGTCCCTCACGTTATTCTTCCATCAACGATCCGGACCACGCGGTGCGCGTACTCCGCGATAGCCGGATCATGGGTTACCATGATGATCGTCTTGCCCTCTTCACGGTTCAGAGTATCAAGAAGGCGCATGATTGCGGTCCCGGTCTTTGAATCGAGGTTTCCTGTCGGCTCATCTGCGAGCAGGATCTCCGGGTCATTGACCAGGGCTCGTGCTATCGCCACGCGCTGCTGCTGGCCCCCGGACAGTTCGCTCGGCTTGTGGGAGGTGAGCTCCTCGTCCATATCCATAGCCTGCAGGACCGTCCTGCAGCGCTCAACACACTCCCTGCTTCCGGTTTTCAGAATGAGGGGATACTGGACGTTCTCAAGCGCGGTGAGCAGGGGCAGCAGGTTGAACTGCTGGAATATAAACCCGATGTGATCCCGCCTGAGCAGGGTGAGTTCTTCATCAGACATTCCCCGGATATTCCTTCCCTTGATGCAGAGGTCCCCGCTGGTTGGTGTATCGAGGCAGCCCATCAGGTTGAGCATCGTAGACTTGCCGGAGCCGGACGGCCCCATGATGGCAATGAAATCACCTTTCATGATATCCAGGCTCACCCGGTCAAGTGCGACCACGTCACCGGAAGGGAGCGGGTAGTGTTTGCTGACTTCCCGGAACCTGATGATCGTGTCGCCATCGCACTCCGGCATTATCGCTTCTTCCATGAGTACCAGATGGCTCCCCCGATGAGTGCACTAGATAGCAGGATGACCGCGATGACGGGAGCGGCAATGCCGGACGCGTCCTCCCTCCCGGTGCTCTTTTGCGGCATGGTTACGGGAGTGCTCCGCGAGAAAGGATTACCATCCATATCGCGGTACTTCATCACAACTTCGATAGGCGAACTATCTTCTGCAAGGAAGGTGATCTCGAAACTTGAGAAGTCATCGGGCTGGAGCGATCCTACCACGTACTCCCGGTACGGATTCACGGGCTCTGTGCCAGCCCCTGCCGAGAGAACCACAGAGTTTGCCACTTCGAGTCCGACATTGGTCACATCACCCGTGAGAGAGTAAGAGCCGTCCTTGTGCACGATGACGATATTTGAGAGTATCAGATCGGCCTGCCGCTTCGACTCGCCGAACCTGACGGGAAGGGAAACGGTGGCAGAACGGGCATTGATCCCATTCTTATACTCCGCCACGATATTCAGGATCGTCTCTTTCTCAGGGGTGATATTGAATGAAAGTTTCCGTGCCTGACCGGGATCGAGGGTGCCGATAAAGTAACTTGACGGGGTGGGATCGAGGGCTTCTCCCCTGAAATGGATGATCACGCTGCTGACCGGGTTGGCTCGCGGGTTTCCGACCATGATATCGATGCGATCTTTCCTTCCGGATCCATACACATCAGGCTTGTCAAGGATGGAGACCTCGAGGGGATTATTCTCGACGCGCAGCTGGACCGGGTAGCGGAGGTATCCCGCATCCCGGAAATCGAGGGAGAAACTCGGGTAATAGAGACCCGGCGGGACATCTGCCCTGACTGTAAACGAGAATGTCATCCTGTTTCCTGCCCCCAGCGTGGTGGTCGTTTCATAGGAGCTTGAAATGACCGATATATCGGTATCGTACATGGTAGCGCGGCGAATGGCCACGCTCTGAACCCCGTTATTGATGACTTCGACCGTGATGACTCCCATATCCCCTTCAAAGAATACACCGGGGTCAAGACTCACCTGGGAGACGGTGACCTGTGCAGCTGCGGCATTGCCCGCATCCTGCACGGCTCCGGCAGGGGCAAGGACAAGGCAGATCAGCAGGAGGCAGAAAAGGCCAAAAAAAGCAGGTTTCATGTGAACCCTCCCGGGAACGTGATAACGCCAAATGCCAGCGCGAGAACAGCGATACTATAGAGGACGACCGGCACCAGGACGACGACCAGGGCAGATTTGACGGTCAGTGCCCGTGCATGACGGATACCGAAGATCCAGAGATTGGCACTCCATGCCAGGAAGATTACCGATATGAGGGAAGTTACCCGGGTAAACTCCAGGTACGCCGGATCCTCGAGGATCAGGCTCATCATGCGCTGAATTGCTGCAGGGTCCTGGATATTCGTGATGACCGGTATCTCGATCATCGGCAGGTAGGAGAGCGATACCAGGAGTGAGAGACAGGACCCGATGATGACCGGGACAAGGCCGTACCCGACATGTTCGAGTGTCCTCCGAAACGTTCCGTTCCCGGAAAAAACCATGGAGAGGAGGTAGAATATACCGGCAAAAATGAGCCACCAGACGATGATGAAGCCAAAGAACGCTGATATACCGCCCACGACTCCCATGAGGGTGGCCATGCCTTCCCCTCCCGCTGCGGCAAACATCCCTGCATAGATCCCGGATATCAGGTACGAACCCACAGCGGCGATAACCGCACCAATGATCACGATTATGCCGGGGATTTTGAGGTCTTGCGGCTCCTTCATCCGCGCTGAAAAAAAACTGTCAGGGCTGATGAGGAGGTCAGGCAGTATTCGTTTCATGTGAACCGGTGTATTTTTTGTTGTGGTAGTCTATCAACGTTCTGTCCCTCATTGACGGGGTAGTGAGAGAGATTCCGGAGATTATTGCCTCAATTATGAAAAATTGCCACGAATATTTCAGAAAAATTCTTTTCTCCAGAAAACCGCGATACCCAGGATTGAGACCATGATGGAGAAGGCAATAACGATCAGGAACGCAAATTGGCTGTGCTGAAATGGCAGTTCCACGTTCATTCCATAGATACTTGCGACGAGCGTCGGGATCATCAGGATGATAGTTACCGTCGTGAGGAGCTTGATGACGACGTTTAAGTTATTCGAGATGATGGAGGCAAACGCATCCATCATGCCGGAGAGGATGCTCGTGTAGATGTTTGCCATCTCGATCGCCTGCTTGTTCTCTATCACCACCTCTTCAAAGATATCCCGGTCATCCTCGTTCATCCGCAGGCACCCGGAAGTATTGAACTTCTCCAGCATGAGGGCATTTGATCGGAGGGAGGTGATGAAGAAGACGAGACTCTTCTCCATATTCAGCAGCCTGATCAACTGGACATTCCGGAGTGCCCGGTGCAGGTCGTTCTCTATCGCCGTGGTCATCCTGTTGATCTCCTTTAAGTAGCGGAGAAAGAGGAGCGATGTCCGAAGAAACAGGAGCAGGACAAACCGGGTGGAATTCCCTGTTGAAAAGTTACGGACTTTCCCGTTCAGGAACTCTGCAACGACATCGACTTCGGTGAGCGAGATGGTGATCACCAGCCCCTGGGTCAGGATGATGCCAACCGGGAGGGTGGTGAACGGGATGTCTGCCTCCGTTGCTTCACGGCGGGGGGTACGGAGCAGGATCAGCGTGTTCCCCTCCTCCCGTTCGATACGGGCCCGTTCATCAACATCGAGCGGGTCGGTGAGGAAATCGGAAGGGATGGTGAAACGCGTTACCAGCTCGGCAATCTCCGCAGGGCTCGGATTGACCACGTTCACCCATGCCCCGCTCTCGTACCTGCCGGTCACTTCAAGACCGTTATCCACCCCGCTGCGGTAAATGGTTATTATAGTGTCCACCCCCCCTTTTTTTCCCTCTTCCTGAAGCCTGCATCATGGCCACAGGGGCTGTACTGTCCCGGATCAAGGTGGTGTGCGATCCCTTATCTCTGCTTCGCCGACAATCAGGACGGGTTCATCTCCCGCCCTCAACCAGTCCGAGTTCGGTTTCGTTCCCGCGATAATCTCCGGAACCTGCCCTCCCCAGAGGGAGGCATACGGAATACCCCGGCGTGAGATCAAGTTCCACGGTAGCATTTTCCAGGGAGAAAAGAAAGAAGAACCGGAAAAAATGACAGGGATGGAGCAAACGGAACGGTTGATCAGGTGAGACGCCTGATGCGCAGCACTGCTTCGCGGAGCCGGTCCATGGATGCCGCATAGGATATCCGCTGCCACCCCGGGGTGTTGAAGGCTGATCCCGGTGTGACTGCAACGTGGCCCCGCTCCAGCCATGTCCTGGCGGTACCGATATCATCCCCGCCTGTCCTGACATATGCATAGAACGCCCCGTCAGCAGGTGCAACCTCGAGATCCATCAGCTGGAGTTCCTGCACCAGGTAATCCCTCCGGCGGTGGAACTCCGTTCTCATCGTCTCCACGCAGGACTGGTCACCGGTCAGTGCCGCGACCCCCCCGTACATGGCAAAGGTTGTCGGGTGACTCACGGAGTGCTGCTGCACCTTGGACATCTGGGCGATGATTCCCGGCGCAGCAACAGCCCAGCCGAGCCGCCACCCGGTCATGGCGTACGCTTTCGAGAACCCGTTCACCGTGATGGTCCGCTCTGCCATATCCCCGATGGAGGCAGGGGAGATGTGCTCCTTTCCATAGATGAGCTTCTCATAAATCTCGTCAGACAGGAGGAAGAGGTCGTAGTCCCTGCACAGGTCGGCAATGAGGTTCAGGGAGTTGCGGTCAAGGACCGCCCCTGATGGATTTGACGGGGAGTTGACGACCAGCATCTTCGTCTTCTGGGAGATCTTTTCTATCACCGTGTCCGTGAGCTGGAACGTATTCTGGTCGAGTGAGTGATGGACTGCTCTCCCTCCTGCCATGAGGATACAGGGTTCGTACGAGACCCAGGACGGGTCAGGGACAATCACCTCGTCGCCCGGGTTCAGGACTGCGGCCATCGCATCGTATATCGCGTCTTTTGCCCCACAGGTCACGATGACCTGGCCGGGTGTGCAGGGAAACCGGTTCTCGCGCGTTGTCTTCTCAGCGATGGCAGAGAGGAGTTCGGGTATCCCGTTGCTCGGCGCATAGTGGGTCTCTCCCCGCATCAGTGCCTGGACGCAGGCCTCCTTGATATGCGCCGGGGTATCGAAGTCCGGTTCCCCGATGGAGAGGCTGATAACATCCAGACCCTGCCGCTGCATCTGCCGGGCACGCTCCGATATCTCGAGCGTCGCCGATGGAACGATGCCGGTGATCCTCTCGGAGAGGCCTCTCATCCCAATCGCTGGCACATCTTCACGGCCGATTCGACCGCACGCTTCGCATAATCGATCCGCTCACTCGCCTCGAGCCGTGTCATCCCGGGACCGGATATCCCGAGCGTCACCGGTTTTTCATACTCGAGAGAGAGATCGATGATTTTGCGGGCGGCATGCTGGACCACGATCTCGTCATGCTGGGTTGCACCCTCGATCACACAGCCGATGGTAACGATCGCATCAACCCCTCCCGCCTTCAGCATCTTCTTTACTGCAAGCGGCATGTCGTACGTACCCGGTACATAGATGCAGTCCGTCACTTCTGCGCCGAGAAACGATGCGTGCTCCCTTCCTTCGACTTCCATCATATAGGTGATATCCCGGTTGAACTCCGAGACCACGAACCCGATTTTTATACTCATACCTTCTCCACTCCTATATCTTCTGCTGATAATTCATAAACCGATGCCACGCTCTTCACCTGCGGGCGGGCCCGGCATCAGGGAAGCCCTGGCGCTGCCCGGTTCCTGCCTCTTTCACCAAATCCTGGGGATGGAAGGCGAGCCGGAGGGCGTTCTTCGCATGCTCCCGGGTCCGCTGTTCGGCAAGCCAGGCAAGTTCCCGGTCGTCCTCTGCCTCGTCCTCGTGCACAAAGACCTCGATGATGTGGGTATTGGTCATCAGCTGGCAGCTGATGAGCCCCATGGATGCCTCGTGTGCACACATCCGGTCCTTCTCCTTTCCGCCGGGCATGCCGAGTGCCATGACGAGATCGCAGTGTCGTTCCTCGATCAGTTTCTTGCAGGCGACCGGCAGGTCCTTGATACCCGGAACGGTCACCCGCTCGACCGGGACGCTGGCGTTTCTCTTCAGTTCATCCAGTGCGATGCCGCCCATGTTCACCCGTGCAAACGTGGTGTCGGCAACCCCGATCTTCATCCCAGTACCTCACAGGCAGCGGCAACACCATCGCCTGCCGGGTGGAACCCGTTCCGGACGAGGGCATGCTGCACGGCAGCAAGCGTTGCAAGGATCTCGGGCGCACCGGTAGCTCCCATGGTTCCGATACGGAATATCTTCCCCTTGAGATGGTCCTGTCCGCCGGCAATCTCGATCCCCATCTTCCTGATGGCCCCCCTGAAATCACTGTCCGGGACGCCGGGTGGGAGCGCGGCAGCGGTCACCGTGTTCGAATATGCATGGTCGGCATCGATCTCCGGGTAGAGCCTGACTCCCATGGCGGCAGCCGCCGCACGTACCGCTTCGGCATTCCGCCTGTGGCGTGCAATCCTGGCCGGGAGCCCTTCTTCCTCTATCAGGAGGCAGGCCTCCCGGAGTGCTAGGAAGAGCGGCACGGCAGGCGTATAGGGGGTCTCCATGATCTTTGCCGCGGCGCTCTTCCGGTAAGCGGCAAGGTCGAGGTAGTAGGGCCGTTTTTCCGAGAGGCGCTCCCATGCACGCCCGCTCACTGATATTGCCGAGAGCCCGGCAGGAGCAGCAAGGCATTTCTGGGACCCGACAACCACGATATCCGCCCCCCATGCGTCCGCCTGCACCTCGTCGCCGCCAATTGAGGTGATGCCGTCCATCACGAAGAGGGCATCGTATTTCCGGGCGAGTCGCCCCACCTTCTCTGCCGGGTTCTTTATCCCGGCGGAGGTCTCGTTATGGACGAGCGTCACCATCTCCGCCCCCTCCGCAAGTTCAGCCTCCAGCGCCGCAAGGTCGAGCGGTGTCCCCCACTCCGATGAGACTTTCCTGGCCGTCCCGTGGCGCTGGGCGATTTTGACCATCCGTTCACCGAACTTGCCATTCTCGAGGCTGGCGATGGTCCGCCCGCTCCCGAAATTGGCCACCGCGGCCTCCATGGCAGCCGTCCCGGATCCGCTGATCACAAAGAGTTCGTTCGTGGTGCCAAAGGCTTCTTTCAGGACCCGGACACAGTCTGCGTACACGGCACCAAATTCTGCCCCGCGGTGGTTGATGGCCTGCCGCATCATAGCCATACGGACCCTTTCCGGCATCGGGACCGGGCCGGGCAGCATCAGGAGTGGTTCTTTTTCCATAGTATCAGCCCATAGTATTTTTATAATCACGGGATATAAGTGTGGATGGCAGAGCAATGGTCGAAGTAGTGATTCTTGCCGGATCGGCCTCAGATGCGGCCATTGTTGACAAGGCCGCGGCAGTATTGAAAGATCACGGGATCACCTTCGAGAGCCGCGTGATCTCAGCCCACCGCGAACCGGATCTCCTTGATACCTACCTGAAAAACGTTGACTGCAAGGTATTCATCGCGATTGCAGGCCTCTCCGCCGCTCTTCCCGGTGTTATCGCATCAAAGACCCAACGGCCGGTCATCGGGGTTCCCGTGAGCGGGAAACTGATGGGATTCGACGCCCTCCTCTCCATCGTCCAGATGCCAAAAGGGGTCCCGGTCGCCTGCGTCGGGATTGACAACGGGGAGAATGCAGCATTGCTGGCAATTCGTATCCTTGGCGTGCAGCGTGCGTGACGCGTATCACCCGTCGATTCCCTCAGGTTCCCGGGAGCTCATCCGTTCTGTTCCTGCCTGGCCCGGGAATTGATTTTATTCGCTCTTTTTCTGCATCGGAGAATCCCCGGCAGATCATCGGGGAAGAGGCGTCTTCGGGCCACGGGCAGGCTGCCAGGGGAGAGGCGGCACGATTCAGTTTGTACCAGGGTGAGTGAGACGCCTTACCCCTGGATATGAATCCTGGTCAGATCCTCCAGCCGGGGACAGACGAACAGATCGGGGGGATGAGAGGTTTTCTCTTCCGGGAACAGCTCGGATCCTCCGGTTCCTTCCCGCCCGGCCGCTAAAACTCAGCGAACCGGGGTGATCCAGCAGGAGTAAAACACCCGCCGGGCACCATCAGACATCAGGGATTGCCGTCACTCATTTTTCATTTTCGGATTCAAAGGTCTCCCGCATCATCTTGACGGCACAGAGATCCCCGCACATCGAGCAGGTGTCCAGCTCGCCATCCCGGGCATGGATCTTTCGGGCAGCATCGGGGAAGAGGGCAAGCGCAAACTGCTCCTTCCAGTCAAGCTTCCTCCGTGCCTCTGCCATGTTGCGTTCCCGGGAGAGCCGGTGCCCATCTTTCCGGCGGACCAGGTCCCCGATATGAGCAGCGATCCGGGCAACACGGGTTCCTTCAATGATATCCTCCACGAGCGGAAGCGCAAGGTGCTCGCTTGGTGAGACCATGCAGAGAAAGTCAGCGCCGTGCATACAGGCTTCGGCTCCCCCGATTGCCGCAACCACGTGGTCATATCCGGGTGCTATATCAGTTACCAGCGGACCGAGGAGGTAGAGGGGCGCATCGTTCGTGAGTTCCTTGATCACGCGGACGTTGTACCCGACCTGGTCAAGGGGGATATGGCCCGGACCCTCAATCATCCGCTGGATACCCGCTTCGAGCGCCCGGTTCGCAAGTTTCCCCAGGTTCAGGTATTCGACCGTCTTGGCATGCCGGTCAGCGTCCGGGAGGCAGCCCGGCCGCATTCCGTCCCCAAGACTGGCAACGACATCGTACTCGGTGAGGATCTCGAGAAGGTAGTCAAACTCTGCCCAGAGCGGGTTCTCCTCGCCTGACTGTATCATCCAGGCCACGTGGAATGCACCGCCACGGGAGACTACCGGCAGGATCCTCGGGTCAGACCGGAGTGCCGCGAGTGCGTCCTTATTCACCCCGCAGTGGAGGGTGAGGAAGTCTACCCCCTGCCTGCAATGCTCCCGGATAACCTCAAAGAGGAGGTCTGCCGACAGGTCTGCAACATTCCCGGCACGCCGGACAGCTTCGTATATCGGGACCGTCCCGAGGGGTACATCCAGGGAGAGGAGGCTCTTTCGTATTGCAGGAAGGTCACCACCAGTCGAGAGGTCCATGATGGTATCGGTGCCGTTTGCTATCGCGGCACGAGCTTTCTCCTGCTCAAGGAGGATGTCACAGCGCTCACCCGATGTCCCGACATTGACATTCACCTTCACCCTGCAGCCGGTTCCGATAGCACAGATCGGGTGAGACCGCGCGGGATTGGCCGGGATCACCACGTGCCCGCGAGCCACCGCCCGGGCAAATTCCCGTGGATTCTGCCCTTCGGTGCGTGCCGCAGCTTTTACCGAGGCGGGGATCCCGGAACCACACTCCTGGATCAGGGTACGCATAAGAGACATGTGGGATGCGATTCTTATTAGTATGCATGCCAGTCACGTGGATCCCAGGGAGAGGATACACCGCAAACAGCTATATTGCAGGAACAATCCTGATCGATGCAGGGGTGCTCCCTTCGGCTGTTGAGCCGTATCGCGGGATGATAGAGACCATCGTGCTCACGCACTGCCATTATGATCACACCGCACATGTTGCGGAGATTGCGCAGCTCTGCAACGCCCCTGTAGCAATTCACTCACTCGATGCCCCAGGACTCCTGGAGGATCATCTGAGTCTCTCCCTGCACTTTGGTGCTCGATCTCCGGGGATTTGTGCCCAGCGGCTCCTCACCGAGGGAGACCGCATCGGGCCCCTCCGGGTACTCCATACCCCGGGGCATACCCCGGGGAGCATCTCGCTCTACCTCGAGGAAGAGAAGATCCTGCTATCCGGGGATACAGTCTTTACTGACGGAGGATTTGGACGGTTCGATTTTCCGGGAGGGGATCGTGGTGCACTCGGCCAGTCGATAGAACGGCTGGCCGCCCTTGATGTGGAGGGCCTGTATCCCGGTCATGGAAACCCGGTTGAACACGACGGAAAGATGCATATCGCTGCCGCCCGGCAGCTCTTCAGGCTCGGGTATGTATAACGGCGTATACTGCCTGATCCTTGAAAATGATCCCTGCAGCATCGCGGTTGGTGCCCGGGGTCTGATCACATTCCCGAAGGGATGGCACGTCTATTGCGGCTCGGCCCAGGGTCCGGGCGGGCTCTCCCGGGTCTCCCGGCATATACGGGTAACCCGGGAGGGTAGTGCACGACCCCGTTGGCATATCGACCACCTCCTCATCCATCCGGGGTTCCATCTCAGGTCGGTTGTCTGTGCACCAGCGATGACCCGTGAGGCCGAGTGCCGGCTTGCCGGAATCGTGACCGTATACCCTGTACCTGGATTTGGGTGCAGCGATTGCAGCTGCCGATCTCATCTCGGATATTTTGAGTCAAATCCTGAAAATGATGTTGTATCTGCATTCCATTCCGTCGGTCTCACTGCTACTATCAAAACTATCAATACGTCCTGAGTGGAGTACACGAGTATGACGGTGCTGGGTCTATCGGGGAGCACACGAAAAGACGGGAATACTGCCATTCTCGTCAGGACAATCCTTGAGCGGTGCGAGAAAGCGGGTCTGGAGACGGAGTTTATCACCCTTGCAGGAAAGACCATTCATCCCTGCCTCGGGTGCGAGAAGTGCCGTGAGAAAGACTGGTGCGTGATCCAGAACGATGACTGGGGCCCTATCATGGATCGGGTCCGTGATTCCGAGGTGCTCGTAATCGGTTCGCCAACCTATTATTTTGACGTCTGCGGCCAGGTCAAGAACTTCATCGACCGGAGCTACTCCCTCTACCACCGGCGGCAGCTGGCCGGGAGGAAGGCCGTTGCGGTTGCCGTCTGTGCAAACAAGGGTGGAGCAAGGACCATCGAGAC
>DUGL01000119.1:0-1289 GCA_013331415.1 Methanoregulaceae archaeon
GCGGAAACACGAATTCCAGGGTCTGCTTCAGTGCAGCGATCAGTGCTTCCTTCCCCTTGAGGTAATCGTGGAGGGCATGGTAGAGCATGTAGAGTACTTCATACCCGTACCGGTCGAGCGCCTCTCTTGGTGTTATCGGCTGGACAATCGAATCGACGATAAACCCATCAAAAGAGAACATCACCTCATTCAGTTTCCCATCCTCTGACAGCACGCAGAACTGATCATCCACTTTTTTCCCGCTGGCATCCGGCCGGAACTCTGCAGGATCTGTCTTTCCGAGAACGATCATCTTCTTATGGTGAAATGCAGTGTCATACAGTTCACCCTTCGTATCCTGCTTGCCGCGCTTCAGCATGAGGATACCGATGGTGCTGACAAGCGGGGTCGCAAGACGGATCATCCTGCCGAGGAGGGCAGCATCCTCCGCTTTTACCTGTTCAGAAAGTGACTGTACTTCTCTCTCGCCAGCCTGTATCCGTTCAGTTATCTTCTGAAATCCTGCCTCAACTTCATCCATATCTGATCACCGGTCTCCTTGTGAATGATTCAATTGTCTGCCTCGCTGTTTAATCTTTCCGTCGACAATGATGCGCCATAAACCAGATATCGCGATAGGATAACGGGAACGTTTTCGGAACGCATCAGGAGACAGGGTCGCCGAGGAAGAAGTAGGTCCGGTCGGTCGTGATCCGGGCCTCCAGGACCATCCCCACGGGCAGATCCCCGCTCACAACAACACCCGTGTAATTCCCGGTCCTGGCGAGCACACTACCCGGCCGTAACCGTTCGGTAACGGTGACCTGTACCGTGGTCCCGAGAATCGGCTCATGCAGACGCTGGTAGATTTTTTCGGCATGCTGCTGGATCATGCGGGACCGGACTTTCTTTACATGGTCGGTATGATCTCTCTGCTGAGAGACCGCAGTGCCCGGTCGCCGTGAATACCGGGTGACGTTCACTTTTGCAGGCATCACCGCAGACAGGAGTTCAACGGACTGCCGGACGTCCTGTTCATCTTCCCTGGGAAATCCGGTGATGATATCGGTCGCGAGGGTGATATCCGGAATATGCTCCCGGAACTCCCGGACTATCATGAGGAAATCCTCCCGCGTATATCCCCGGCCCATCCGGGAGAGTATCCTGTCTGAACCGGACTGGACGGGGATGTGAACAAAGCGAAACAATCGCGGATCCGAGAATGATTCGATGACCGCGTCCAGGGCAGGGATGAGGGTCGCCGGGTTCATCATCCCGATGCGCAGTAAAAATGTTCCCGGGAGATCGGC
>DUGL01000119.1:1331-3791 GCA_013331415.1 Methanoregulaceae archaeon
GTCGCACCGCGCTCGTGGCACCGCCTGATCTCCTGCAGAATCGCATCAATGGAATTACTGACCAGCTGCCCACGTGCACGACGGGTAATGCAGTACGTGCAGGCACCCTGGCACCCCCGGGCGATTTGCACAATGCCGGTGTCGCGGCGTATCGCGGTTCCCGGTCGTATCGTCCGGTACCGTGCCATAATCTCGCCCTGGGAAATGAATACCGGTGAACAGACTCTGAGGATCTCGTCGCGCTGCACTTCCGGCATGCATCCGGTCACGTACAGTGGCTTCTCCCGGTGCTGGTGTAATACCCTCAGCATCTTCCGCTCTGTCGGGGCGATAACTGTGCAGGTGTTGATCACAACCGCATCAGCATCTTCCGGTGTCGCGACGATCATGCACCCCTGGCTCGCCAGAACATCTTCCAGTTTCCGGCTGTCCCCGAAATTATACGTGCAGCCGTAGGTGAGGATGCATACCTTCGTATGAGAGAGCGTGCCGATTGCCGGGCCCTCACCTGTGTCTCTTCCGGGCTCACCAGCTGATGCCATTTCTCACAGGGTAATCGGGTAGCAACCCTCATTAATCCAGGTCACCGGGAAGATCGCCCAGCCAGGTCGACTGAGGCGGGCTATGAACCACCTGGAAAACCGAGGGTCACGATCCTCATACAATGAACCACCCGTGTGACCGTTTCAGTCTCAGGCACTCCTGATGAAACGCAGATGAGACTGTTCAGTCTCATGTACCCCTGATGAAAACCACGAACGTGGTTTTCATACCAAAACCGGGAACGGAGCTTTCATGCCAAAATGCTTAATCAATGGTATTGTCCATGCTGTAGTGATGTTGACCATCGGGCTTCTCGGCTGCGGGAATATCGGGCATATCATCGCAAACTACCAGGGAAACTGGAAAATCGTTGCCCTGTATGACCAGATCTTCGACCGGGCCCGGGAACTTGCAGCCATTTCAGGGGGAACGCCATACCAGGAATTCCAGGAATTCGTCAGTGCCCCTGTTGACCTGATAGTCGAGGCCGCCTCAGTACGAGCTGTCCGGCTCTTTGGCGAGACGGTTCTTCTCCATGACAAGGACCTGGTGGTGATGAGCGTGGGTGCCCTCTCTGACCCGGCCTTCCGTGAATCGCTCATCAATACAGCGCGGGACCGGAAGAAGAAGATCTACCTTCCGAGCGGGGCCATCACCGGCCTCGATAATATCAGGGTCGGACAGATCACCCCGCTCTCCCGGCTGCTCCTCCGGACCACCAAGAACCCTGCTTCGCTTGGTATCCCTGCAACCGAGCGGATGCTCGTCTTTAAAGGAACGGCAAATGAGTGTATCAAGGAGTTCCCAAGAAACGTGAATGTCTCGGTCGCACTCAGCCTTGCGGCCGGCCGGGAGGTGGATGTTGAGCTCTACGCTGACCCGGATGTCGACAGGAACCTCCATGAGATCTTTGTCGAGGGGGCATTTGGAGAGATCTATATCCGGGTGAACAACCTCCCCAGCCCGGATAACCCTGCAACGAGCTACCTGGCAGCTCTCTCAATTCTCTCCCTCCTCACCCATATTGATTCACCGCTCGTGGTGGGAGCATGAGTCCCGGACGGGAGGGCAGGGGAACACCAGCCCCCGAGTACCTGCTGTCATTCATACGGGAGGATGCTCCATTCGGGGACATCACGAGCGAAGCCATCATCGTGGATACCGGGTCCCGTGCGGTTATCACCACACGGCAGTCTGGAATTATCGCAGGTCTTGAAGAAGCAGGCATCCTCTTTGAGCACTTCGGGGTGTGTGTCACCCGCCATGTCGCTGACGGTTCAGAGGTCGGCAGCTCTGCCGTGCTCATCTCTCTCGAAGGCCCGGCAAAAGGGATTCTCCTCGTTGAACGAACAGCATTAAATATCATCGGGCGGATGAGCGGCATTGCTACCCTGACCCGCAGGATGTCAACGCTCGTCACCTCTGGGGCACCAGGCTGCAGGATTGCAGCTACCCGGAAGACAGCCCCCGGCCTGAGACTCCTCGATAAAAAGGCAGTCCGCCTTGGCGGGGGAGATCCCCACCGCATGAGCCTCTCGGACGGGATCCTGATCAAGGATAACCACCTCGTGCTGGTCTCCCCGGGGACCGCGATCCGCCGCGCCCGGGACGCATCCTGCTACCGGAACGTGGAAGTGGAGGTGACAACCCCGGGGATGGCCGTGGATGCCGCGCGTGCCGGTGCAGACATCCTGCTCCTGGATAACATGACCCCTGAGCTTGTCCGGGAGACGATCCGACTCTGCACGGCCGAGGGGGTAAGGGACCGCGTGGTCATCGAGGTATCGGGGGGAGTTGATGAGGCAACCGTGCTCTCGTATGCGATCCCTGGTGTTGATCGGATCAGCGCAGGTGTCCTGACCCACAGTGTCCGCAATTTTGATGTCACCCTTGACATCATGCCTGGATCCTGATTTT
>DUGL01000004.1 GCA_013331415.1 Methanoregulaceae archaeon
GTTGATCCTTTTCCCGCTTTCTCTATGCGTTCCTCGCAGCGGCGGATTGCGGTCATTTTCAGGTTCCGAATAGCATCAAGCCGGGTATCAGACATAGGATCTCCGAACCTTTCCGAGGGGGGTTTGGTGTATAATAGATTTATCACTATTTATAGCATTCGGATTAAGAACCACCGATATACGAAAATAAGGGCAATTCTTTTCCGAGACTCGCCTGATCGCGCAAGGAACGGATATCACGGTACGATCATTTAATGTATATCCTGCTGCATCTCACAGTGAGGTTGTACAGGTCCGGCAGGGTCCGGGGCCTGCGGAATGAAGCCATGTTCAGGCGTGTATTATTCCCGACCGATTTCTCTTCGCATGCCAGGCGTACGCTCGAATGTGTGGCAGGTCTGCCAGGAATCGGGGAGATTATCCTCCTGCATGTCGCAGAGCTGCCCGGGAGAGGGATGGATCGATCTGCAGAGGAGGATATCCTGGCAGGTACACGCAAAAGCCTCGCACTGGACCGGACCTATCTCGAGAGCCGGGGTCTGGCCGTACACTGTCGGGTCAGGACCTCGAAGTCCGGATCGATCGGGCCGATCATCTCCGGGACTGCCGATTCCGACCAGGTCTCTGCAATCGTGATGAGTGCACGGGGAAAGAGCAGGGTACAGGGGATATTGCTTGGGACGGTCTCACAGCACGTGCTACGACACGCGAAGGTACCCCTCCTGATTATGCGCCACCAGTTCATCGAAGACCTGACCGTGGAACGATATAATAAGTTCTGCCCGATGATCTTCTCCTCTGTACTCTGCCCCACCGATTTCTCTGACTTTGCGCAGGATACCGTACGCAGGATTGCATCAATGCAGGGGATCGGGCGAATCCTGCTCGTCCATGTCGTGACACACGGGGAGACGGCTGAGGAGATCCTGGCCCTTGAACGTGAAGCAGCGCAGCAGCTCCACGATATTGCAACGACCATCACGCAGGAAGGCATCCCTGCCACCCCGATCGTCCGGACCGGAAATACGGCAGATGAGGTACTGGCGGTCGCAAAGGAGGCAGACTGCTCGCTGATCGCCCTGAACTCATACGGGCGGGGATGGTTTTCCGAACTACTCATTGGGAGTACGGCAGCCGAGATCGCACGCAACGCAGACCGGCCGGTCCTGGTTGTCCGCGATCATCAGGTGAAGGACCCCCGGGTATAGAAGAACAGGAACAATGCTACCCCGAGCAGTATCCAGAAGAGTACGAGGATCTGGAGTATCCTGAACAGGAAGATGATCCGGCCCCGGCATTCAGGGTCACGAACCATGCGGTTGAACGCTTCTTTCTGCACGGAGCCCTTCCTCTCAGTGCCCCATCAGGAGCTGTTTTGTCCGTTTTCGCCGGAACATGTCCTCGCGCTCCCGTTCTTCAAGGTGCATCTCTATAGCGTGCCGGGTAGCAGCAAGCCGGGGCAGGAGAATGTGCTCCAGGGCGTTCACCCGTCTCCGGGTAGTCTTCACTTCCTGCGCAAGGGTCCTCACGGTGCCTTCCAGCTCGGCCAGCCTGAGAAGGGCCAGGGACAGTTCCTGGTATGCTGATACCGCCTCATCAAGCCGGGCACTGGTGCCCAGGCTGCTGTATGCCGGCAGGCGATCCCCCCAGGCTGACGTATCCGGTTCGATACGCGGGACCTTGACCCCCATGATGATGCGACTGCCCATGGTGATATCCGGGATTCCCGGAGCAGAGCGGGCAATCTCTTCTACCTTCCGGTCTCCCATGGTGAGCATTGCATCGGTAAGGAACCCGGCTGCAACGGCAAGATGCGCTTCGACCTCCCGCCTCTCCCGCCGGTAAACATCCATATGGCGTAAAAATTCGATGATCAGGGCATCCAGCTTGTCCTCAAGGAGGGTATGACCCTTGCGTGCAATCATCTCCTGCTTCTTCAGTTTCAGGAGTTCTATCCGGGTAGGACGGACACTCCTGATCACCTTCCCTTTCATGATGACCGCTCGCGGTATGCGGGATGATACTTCTCAATCCATTTCGTATCGATACGCTTCAGTTCCTTGCGAGGGAGGAGGGCGAGAAGGTCCCATGCGCGATCGAGAGTGGCGACAAATGACCTGTCCTCGTGTAAGCCCTGTTGGACGAATTCACGTTCAAAACGGTCGCTGAACCGGAGGTACGCACGGTCGGTATCAGAGAGTCCTTCCTCGCCAATGACCGCGACAAGGCCCTTGATCCGGATCCCCTCGGCATATGCAGCATAGAGCTGGCTGTTCACCTCTGCATGATCCTCGCGGGTTCTCCCTGGGCCGATGCCCCCCTGCATCAGGCGGGAGAGGCAGGGGAGCACATTGATAGGGGGATAGATGCCCTTCCGGTGGAGATCACGGGAGAGAACGATCTGCCCTTCCGTGATGTACCCGGTCAGGTCCGGGACGGGATGCGTGATATCATCATCCGGCATGGTGAGGATCGGGAGCTGGGTGATCGATCCTTCCCGATTATGAATCCTGCCTGCCCGTTCAAAGATGCTGGCAAGGTCGGTATACATGTACCCGGGATACCCGCGCCGTCCGGGTACCTCTTCGCGCGCAGCAGCAATCTCCCGGAGGGCTTCACAATAGTTTGTCAGGTCTGTTAGGATAACCAGGACATGCATTCCCCGGGTGAAGGCGAAATACTCGGCGGTCGTCAGGGCAAGCCGGGGAGTGATAATCCGCTCGATTGCCGGGTCGTCAGCAAGGTTCTGGAAGATAACCGCCCGGGAGAGGGCTCCTGTCGATCTGAAATCCTTTAAAAAGAACGATGCCTCCTCGTGGGTGATACCCATTGCGGCAAATACCACGGCAAAACCCTCCTCCTGGCCGGTCACCTTTGCCTGCCTGGCAATCTGGGCGGCGAGCAGGTTGTGGGGGAGACCTGAACCGGAGAAGAGGGGAAGTTTCTGCCCACGGACGAGGGTATTCATCCCGTCGACAACAGACAACCCGGTCTGGATAGAGTCACGCGGGAACTCCCGGGAATACGGGTTTATGGGAGTGCCATGAATATCCCTGATGACCTCCGGAATAACCGGTTCGCCGCCATCCAGTGGCTGTGCAACGCCGTCAAAGATCCTTCCGAGCATATCTTCAGCGAGCGGGATCTTCATGGTCTCGCCAGAGAACCGGACTGACGTGACATCGGTATCCAGGTCCCGTGTCCCGCCAAACACCTGCACGATTGCCCGTGAGGTCCGGGATTCGAGGACCTGCCCGAGCCGCTTCTCACCAGAAGGCATGATCACCTCCGCGACCTCGCCGTACCCGATACCCTCGACACCATCAACCACGATGAGGGGACCTTCCACCTTGGTTACGGTCGAATATACGCGCGAGCCGGCCTTCATCGGATCATCCCTCCCCCTCTTCCATCGCAGTATCTATCCCTGCCATGATGTCCCTGAATCGTTCCGGCCTTTCATCCACAGGAACAGCTCCCATCCGGGCAAACCTGCCCATGACCGGCAGATCCCGGATCCTGCTGACCGGCACTCCGCGCCCAATCGCCTCCCCGGCCTTCGCAAAAAAAGTGAACATGACGTTCATCATCATGAACTGTGTCCCAGGGTCTGTATAGGTGTCATAGGAATGGAATGCATACTGCATCAGGAAGTTTTCCCTGATCATCTCTGCTTCGAGCAGGACCAGCTTGTCAGTCTCGGGCAGAACGTCGGGTCCGACGAGCTTGATTATCTCCTCGAGTTCGCTCTCTTTCTGGAGGATCTCCATCATTGACCTTCTCATCCGTGCCCATTCCGGTCCGGCATGACGGTGCCACCACGGTTCCACTGCATCCCCGTACAATGAATACGAAAGGAGCCAGTTTATGGCCGGGAAATGCCGCTGGTATGCAAGGTCGGAATCGAGCGCCCAGAAGACTTTGACCATGCGCAGGGTATTCTGGGTGACCGGCTCTGAGAAGTCACCCCCAGGAGGGGAGACCGCTCCGATAACCGAGATAGATCCTCGCACATCCCTGGCGCCGGAAACCCTGACCCGCCCTGCCCGTTCATAGAAATCTGCCAGGCGTGACCCAAGGTATGCAGGATATCCTTCCTCCCCCGGCATCTCCTCGAGCCTCCCGGATATTTCCCGCATCGCTTCAGCCCATCGCGAAGTTGAATCTGCCATCAGGGCGACGTCGTAGCCCATGTCCCGGTAGTATTCTGCAATAGTAATCCCGGTATACACGGATGCTTCGCGTGCCGCAACCGGCATATTGCTGGTATTTGCAATGAGCACCATCCTCCGTATAAGCTGCTGTCCCGTGCGGGGATCTTCAAGCGTGGGGAACTCGGTCAGGACATCAGCCATCTCGTTGCCCCGCTCACCGCACCCGATGTACACGATTACATCCGCATCGGCCCACTTGGCGAGCTGATGTTGTATCACGGTCTTTCCCGAACCAAACGGGCCCGGAACTGCTGCGGTGCCTCCCTTTGCGATGGGGAAGAGCGTGTCTATGATACGCTGGCCGGTTACGAGCGGTTCTTCCGGGTCGAGTTTCACCTGGTAGGGTCTTCCCAGCCGGACCGGCCATCGCTGGACCATGGTCAGGGGCTGATCTCCTCCCCCGGTCCTGATGGTTGCAATGGTGGCATCAACAGAGTACCTGCCTTCTCCTGCCAGGTTCGTGATGGTTCCGGATATCCCGGGAGGGACCATAATCCGGTGAATGATTGCATCGCTCTCCTGGACCGTGCCAAGCACATCCCCGGTGCTGACAGGGTCTCCTGCCTTCGCGACCGGGATTAACTCCCATTCTTTCTCGCGTGCGAGCGGTGCCATGGTTGCACCACGGGAGATATAGTCTCCCCACCGCGCACTGATCTCACGGAGCGGACGCTGGATACCATCGTAAATAGTACCAAGCAGCCCTGGCCCGAGCTCCACCGAGAGGGATCTCCCGGTCCTCTTCACGGGCTGACCCGGCCTGATGCCTGCAGTCTCCTCATAGACCTGGACCGTGGCAACATCCCCTTCGAGCTTGATGATCTCCCCAACCAGATCTTCAAAGCCTACGGTGACTATCTCAAACATCCGCGCACCGGTCATGCCCGCCGCCTCAACCACGGGGCCGGTGATTCGTATGATCACTCCCGGGTCTGCCATATCCTCACCCTGATTCTCCTGTTGTCATGCCAACCATTCGTAACAGTTCCTCCTCCACCCGGGACGAAACCCCGCTGATCCCGCCTGTCTCACCCAGTTCAAGGATCAGCGGATAGAGTCGCCTCTCGAGTCTCACGCGGGTGAGATACGGGCGGATTGTATCCGCGAGGGGCAGGGAGATGAGGATGATACCGATCCCCGGATCCCTGACCCACCGTGAGATGGCGTCTGCTGCCTCATGTGCAGAATCCGTAATCATACCTTCTTTCAGCCCGGCAAGGGAGAAGCCCCACACCATGCGTTCATCGCCTATGACGGCAATCTTCATGCTGCACCCCGTTCGGTAACAAAGAACCGGGAAGCCATCCCTGCCGGGAGGCCCTCCATGAGTGCATGGATAACAGCACGGATATTCCTGACCTCAAACCTGCGGGCAACCATGAACCTGATGAGGGGGCCCCCGGTAAGATGGTAGGTCAGGGCAAGTGAGCCCACGTTCCGGAGCAGGAGATGATCGAGCTCAATCTCAAGGAGGTGGACACTCCCGGCCTCTTCGGTATCGGTGATGACCGGCTGGAATACAGCGTAGTAATCCGTCCCTGCGAGCTGATGGAGCGTCTCAGCGAGCGTCGGCGTCTCCATCAGTTGCCGGAGCCGCCATTCTTCAAGAGATGCCCCCCCGGGCATGAAACGGGCTGCTTTCACGCCCGCGGCCCGCCCCCCTGCCCGTGCACGGAACATGGTATTCAGGTTGACGATATCGATCCAGGTGCCACAGAACTCTGCGACCGGGCCGGCAAGGAGATTGTCGACTTTCGTGCGGGAGACCACGATCTCCCGGAGCGCACCGGAGTCGAGGGCCTGTTCAAGGGCGAGCAGGGTCCCGGTCTCATGGTATGCATCAAGTGCTGCCTGAAGATCCTTTCCATACACGCTCTCCTGAAGGTGCAGGACCATCTCATCGATACTCTCTGCATGGGCGCACCCTTCGATCAGGCCGGGGGTGATTGTTCCGACCGGGATCATCCGTGCACGTATCTCATCGGGTGAGAGCCCGGCGAGGCGGCAGCGGAATGCCGTTTTCAGCTGTTCGATCTCGTACAGGGAGCGGAATGCAGAGAAGAATGGCAGGATGCTCCCCGGAGCAGATTCCTCGAGCGCAACATGATCCAGGACAGCGGCGCGGTCGAGCATCTCATCGAGATCCCTGAGCGTGCTTGTCTCATCGATCCTGAGCGGAAAACCCCGCTCCTTCAGTTTTGCTCCGAGTTCCTGGATCGTCTTCACTTCCCCGAGTTCTTCTGTTCCTTCAGACGTGATGTACAGGTTCCCGATCGCTCTTACCCTCGCGACAGGATAGGCAAATGCGGCAATATGGATCAGGATTTTCAGGTAACCGATGAAAATAACGATGATAACCAGGACGATCAGGAGGAGCCCGATCCCGCCAATCAGCACCTGATCCGGGAGCAGCCCGAGCTCACGGGAGATCTCCCCGATAACATCACCGGGCAGGTCCATCAGGCACCCCCGCTTCCGCTGGAAAGAAACCGGGCAAGCTCGAAAACAAGCTCGTTTCTCATCTGCCCGAGCCGCTCCTCAAAGGTATTGTTGACGGCAACATGCCCGGCCCCGGACCGCACGATGACGCCCCCCAGGGTAGCCACATCCTCTCCCGAGATCCGGATCTCCGGGGATGATGCACCCCTGGCCCGGATATACTCCCGGACCAGTGCATGGTCTCTTCGGGCAGCGCTGAGAACAACCTGATTTCCGCCTACCTGCTCAATTGCGTTACTGATGAGGTGCCCGAGGATGGCAGGGTATGCGGCCGTCTCGCGAACACGGGCAAGTTCCTGGTCTGCAGCATGGAAACATTCCCTGATCATCTCCTCCCTGGCATGCCGGAGTATCTCGCGGGCATCCATGTGCGCCAGGGCATATATTCGTGCAATTTCGAGATCAACCGCTTTTTTCCCTGCACTGACTGCGCGTTGCCGTACCTGGTCAGCCTCGGCTGCTGCTGCTGCCCGGGCAGTGCCGGCCTCCTCTTGGGCTGATTCCATCAGAGCCTGAACCTCTGCCTCTGCGTCCTGCCGGATCCTCCTGATGATAGTTTCCATGCTCATGGTGAATGTTCGCCCTGCCTACGCTGAAAAGACTCCGAGTCCGAAGAGGATCAGGATCGCAACGAGGAGCCCGAATATCGCAAATGTCTCGGACATCGCTGCAAATACGAGGCTCCTGCCCATCGCGGCAGGATGTTTTGCTGTTGCAGCAATACCGGCCGAGCAGGTGATGCCCTGCCCGATCGCTGAAAATCCACTCAGGCCAACGGCAAGACCGGCACCCAGTGCTGCAACCCCGACTGCAACGGACTGGATAAAGTCGTGGGTAATAATCCCGGTAAAGGCCATGAGAAGGATCGCGACAAGCAGGCCATAGATCGCCTGGGTTTCGCAGATGGCAGAGAACACGATCCCCTTGCCGAACATCTCGGATTTCTCGGAGGTCGCAGCAATTCCGGATGCCGCTGCTATGCCCTGCCCGATCGCTGAGAGGCCCGCAAGCCCTACGGCAAGACCGCCCCCGACCGCCGCAAATCCCACAGCGAGCGTCGTGGTCACATCCTGCGAGATAAGCCCGGTGAATGCCATGAGGAGGATGGCAACCAGAAGGCCGTAGATCGCCTGGGTCTCACAGATGGCCGCAAAGACTATCCCGCGCCCGAACATCCCTGGTTTCTCTGCCGTCGCCCCGATCCCTGCCGCTGCAGCGATCCCCTGCCCTATCGCAGAAAAGCCTGCAAATCCCACGGCAAGTCCACATCCGATAGCAACAACTCCCGCTGCAAGAGTGGGGATGAGGTCTCCTGTGAACATACCAGTGAATGACATGAGGAGGATGGCAACCAGCAGGCCGTAGATCGCCTGGGTCTCACAGATGGCCGAGAACACGATCCCCTTGCCAAACATCTCGGGCCGTTCAGCGGTCGCGCTGATCCCCGAGGCTGATGCGATCCCCTGCCCGATCGCAGATACCCCCGAAAGCCCGATCGCAAGACCGCACCCTATCGCTGTAAGCCCGACGGCAGCAGATGCCATGAAATTGCCGGAGAGTAACCCCGAGAAGACCAGGAGGAGGACTGCGACAAGCAGGCCGTAGATCGCCTGGGTCTCACATATGGCAGCGAAGACGATCCCCTTGCCGAACATCTCGGGCCTGCTGACCGTGACCCCCACCCCTGCCGATGCAGCAATTCCCTGGCCAATGGCTGAAATGCCGGCAATACCGACCGCTAACCCGGCACCGAGGCCTGCAAGCCCGGCCGCAACAGGGACCTCTCCCGATATACCCCCAAAAAACCCGGCTGACAGGAGGATAAGGATGGCAACCAGCAGGCCGTAGATCGCCTGGGTCTGGGGAATAGCCGAGAAGATGAGGGCCGCTCCAAATTTCTCCGGCCGCTCGGCTGTCACCCCTGCGGCTGATGCCCCGGTAATTCCAACACCGATACCCGAGCCTATTGCAGAAAATCCAATTGCTATACCGGCTCCGATTGCCATGAGGGCGCCTCCGATCCCGATTGTCATGTGATATCACGCTCCGTGATTTGCGAATAGCGCCGGTGAGACCGGAACGGGCTGAATGCCCTTCCTCCCCCGGTGTAAAATTTTCCAAAGAATTCGATATACTGGAGGCGGATGGCATGAATCACACCCCCGAGCGACTGGATGACCAGGTTGAATGCATGGCCCCCGACAAAGACGATCGCTGCAGGGATGACCAGCAGGGGATGGATACCTGCGATGAGCGTGGAAAGGATATTGATGGTCATCGCGATACCCCCGGTCGCGAGTGCCAGGGCGAGGATCCGGACATAGGAGAGCCAGTCCCCGAGGAACCCGGTGAGGCCAAAGAATCCCATCGCTCCCTGGTAGGAAAAGAGCATCCCGACGCCAAGGAGCGCCCCTGCAGCTGCAGCATACAGCAGGGGGGGGGAGACAGCAAACCAGCCGAAGAACCCTGCAAGGAGGACTGCGGCTGATGGCTGGAGGATAAACCATACACCTTCCTCAAAGAATAACATCCGGTACTCACCACTCCGCAGGTGCTGGTATGCGGCGATGGCAAGGCCCAGGTTGATGTGGATAATGCCGAGGATGAGCGCGATCTGGAAGAACGTGATAGGGTCCTTGAGCGGTTCGATCAGGATGAACGGTGGCGTAATGGCGAAGAAACGCTCGGGAATATCCCCAAACCACCCCCCCTGGATAATCCCGAGCAGGGTCGAGGCAACACCGAGGATAAGCAGGATGTACACCATATCGTGGAGTGAACGCTCTGCATCCTTCAGCCGGATATACAGGAATGCAGCTATCAGGGTCATTATGATCCCGTAACCAGCATCGCCGAGCATCAGCCCGAAGAAGAAGACAAAGAACGGGGCCACGAACGGGGTCGGATCAACCTCCCGGTAGAGGGGCCGGGCAAACGTGGTGGTCAGCACCTCGAATGGTTTCAGCCACCCGGGGTTTTCATAGCAGCTGGGTAACCCGGGATCTTCGGGAGAAGGGTGCCGCCACCGGACAAGGGCATGGTTCTCTGATGCCTGTTCCAGCACCCGCTCCATCTCCTGCACCTCTTTTTCCGGCACCCATCCGCTCATGATGGTAGTCGCAGTGCTTTTACCGCTCCCGGAAAGAACCTGGTGCTGCTCCTTCCGATGCTCCAGGTTCTCGTACAGGGCATGGAGGCGCCCCTCCCACTCCTGCCTGATTCCGCGTAGTTCTTCGATCAGCGCTGATTCCCGGGCCTGGAGGGTCCCGATGCGTTCTTGTTCTGCCGCAAGGGCCTCTGCAGGCATCCCGCTGCACCCGGGCACCAGCGGATGGAACCGGGGAGGCCGGAGTATACGCTCGAGAAGGTGCTTGTGGCAGAGGGGGATGGCAACCACCACCACCATGGTTGTATCCTGTTCGCGAGCACCAATCAGCAGCTCATCAGTGCCCGCTGAGAGAAGATCCTGGTGAAATGCCTCGTACTTTTCTTTCTCAACGAGGCCTGCCGTGACAGAGAGGTATACACCGTCACCGAGAATTCCCAGGTCAAAGCCAAACGGGGCGAGAATCCTGATGGCTTCCCTGTTCTTCACTGCTGCCGTGTACTCACCCGATGCCTGCCGGAGTGCAGCCCTGATCCCGCTTACCTGCTGGAGATCCTGGAGAACTGACGCTGTTTCATGCAGGAGCTCCTCCTCACTCCGTTCCGGACGAGTGAGAGGAATGATGGATGAAGGGGAGAGGAATGTGATGAGGGGGTTCTCCTTTGGGGATGGTATCTCTGCAAACGTATCGAAAATGCGGTCGATCCGCATCATCGCTTCAGTGATCCGATCGGGAGAAGAGGATCGTTCCTTTGGGGTGATGCCGGGAGGGAGGGGGGACTGCACGTCATGGAAGGGGAGAACCTCCATCACCCCGGCATTCTGGAGATCCCTGATAACTTCACCGGTATATGCGTCATGGAAGACTATGCCAACCCACCGCATCTCAGCAGGGTAGAACATCACGTTCTCCTGCCACAGCCTGGACAATCAGGCCTGCTGCGTCCCTGATGAGCCCCTGCTGGAGGGATCGCAGTTCTGCTGCATCACGCTCCGCACTCTCCACAATCCGGGCGACTTCCTGCTCTGCCCTCGCAATCTCCGCATCNNTCTTCTTCAGCTGCCGCAACCAGCGCCCGGGTATCCTCCCGGGCTTTTGATACCCTGCTGAAGGCATCCTGTTCGGCCTGCTGTATGCTTCGAAGCTCGTCCGCGAGCGTTACGGTCTCCATAATGTCCGGATCTACATGAGGGATAACAGAACTGCTATAAATACGTTATTGCATTGACAGCGTTCCGGAACGCTGTGTGCTCGCCATACCCTCGTGGCTGTTCCGTTCCGGGCTGCCGTGTAGCCCCGGTAGTGCGATAAATATTTTTATATTGTTATCTGCTAACATATAGCATGATATAATCCGGCCAGCTGGAGATCTCATGCTTGAATTACAGGGAGTCACAAAAAAGTTCGGGGGTCTTGTTGCGGTCAACAATGTTGACCTCAGCGTCGGAGAAGGTGAGATCCTCGGGCTTGTCGGACCGAATGGTGCGGGGAAGACAACGCTTTTGAATGTCATCTCCGGCATCTACCGGCCGGATACCGGATCCATACGGTATCAGGGGCAGGATATCTCGCGACTCTCCATGAATGCCCTCTGCAAGAAAGGGATTGCCAAGACATTCCAGCACACCCATTCGTTTCCCGGCCTCACGGCACGTGAGAGCGTCATGATCGGTTCATTGTTCGGGAACGGGCACCGGGTAACCCGTGATGAAGCCAGCCGGGAGGCAGAACATCTGCTCGGGCGAGTCGGTTTCCCTGCAGAGCGTGTCGATCTGCTTCTCTCGAACCTGAATGTGATTGAGCTCCGGCGGACCCAGCTCGCACGGGCACTGGCCTCCCGTCCCCGGATCCTCCTCCTCGATGAACTGATGACCGGCCTCAATCCGCAGGAAGGGAGCGAGGCGGTGAGCCTGATAAAGAGCCTTCGGGATGATGGTATCACTATTGTGCTGATCGAGCATGTGATGCGGGTCATTCTTGGCGTCTCTGACCGGGTCGTAGTCCTTGACCATGGAGAGAAGATCGCTGACGCCACCCCTGACGAGATTGTACGGGACCAGCGGGTCATCGATTCGTATCTTGGCGAACGATATGCATGCTAGGGGCTGCTGAACCATTGCTTGATATCCGGCAGCTCAATGTGTCGTACGAGAACCTCCAGGTACTGTGGGATGTCACCCTTCACGTCCATGAAGGGGAGATCGTCACCATCCTTGGTGCAAACGGGGCCGGAAAGACAACACTCGTCCAGAGCATCTTCGGGCTTACCCGCGCCAGCCGTGGGAGCGTCCTGTTCCGGGGAGACGATATTACCGGGCGAACTCCCGACATCATTGTCCGTAAGGGGCTGTCCCTGGTCCCGGAGAAGCGGGAACTCTTCCCGAAGATGACCGTACTCGAGAACCTTGATCTCGGGGGATATGCGCTGAACACAGGGGCAGTGGACAGGACAGATCTCTATGATCTCTTTCCCGTGCTGCAGGAACGCGAAAGCCAGCTTGCCGGCACCCTTTCGGGCGGCGAGCAGCAGATGCTCGCGATTGCACGTGCTCTCATGGCCCGCCCCTCGCTCCTGGTGCTCGATGAGCCATCCCTCGGACTCTCCCCGCTCCTTGTCACCACGGTTCTCGATTCGATCCAGAAACTGAACCATAACGGGCTCACCATCCTCCTTGTCGAGCAGAATGTCCAGCATGCCCTCGAGATTTCACACCGGGCATACATCCTTGAGAACGGCCGTGTCACCCGGGAAGGAAGTGCATCCGATCTCCTCTCTGACAACGATATCCGGGCCGCATACCTGGGGATATAACCCGCTCTTCTTCCCCTTCCAATCCGATCTCATACGGGTTCTGATGGCCACCCCTGCCAGGTGTCACCAGTAATTGTATCTGCATGCTCACAACCAGGGAATCGCCAGTACCGGGAACTCTCCGGAAAAGAGGACATACTATACTGATCAGTCCTGACTGCATCGGCTCCTGTCCTGCATTCCCTGTACTGTTCAGGCCCTGCACCCGGGGTATACCGGCACCCGTAGTATTCAGGATATCCAGCACCGGCCCGTGATCCAGGGATAGTGAGAGATCCCCGATACGCTTTCTGCACCCGAACTGTTCCTTACCCGGGTGTACTATCGGAAATACCATCCGGGGGATTGCCCGCGCCAGGGGCATCCTGAATAATCCCTCCCGATCGTGGCGATAATTGTCAGAGTGGGTTCGGTGGAGAATCCCGCTTCTGCCCAGGTATCAATAATCCAATCAAACTGGCCTGACCCCGGCGAGGTGACAACCAACAGGGCAGTAAAAAAAATGGAGATGCCGGGGGGCACATCACGTCTTCTTCAGGTATTTCCTTAAGATACCCTCGAGTCGTTCCGGGAGAGAGATGAGACCTTTTGGCAGGAAGATGATGATCAGGATCAGCAGGATGCCGATGATAATGAAACGTGCGTAGGTCAGTCCGAGGGTCTGGAGGCCGTCCCAGAGGAGCGTTATGACCACGACCCCGATGATCGGCCCGGCCAGGGTACCAAGCCCGCCGCTGATCGAGTATATGATCGGCCAGAATGAGATATCGATACCAAAGATTTCAGGGGTGATATACCCAAGGTAGTGGATCTCAAGCGCTCCGGCAACACCGGCGAAAAAGGCACTGATCATGAATGCAAGGAGTTTGTACCGTACGGGATCGATTCCGGCGGCACGCGCTTCCAGTTCATTCTCACGGATCGCAGAGAATGCAAGCCCTATCCGGGTGTTGAGGATATACCGGAAGAGGAGGATGACGAGGATAACGATCAGGAGTATTGAGTAGTATTCGAACATGAGGTAATTCGGTACCGAACTGGGTATCAGCGGCGGGGCAGAAATGCCATCCCAGCCCCCGGTCGCCGAGGCGAACTGGCTCACCACCAGGACCTGGATGATGATGGCAAAGCCAAATGTCACCATGGCAAGGAACCATTCCTTGAGCCGCACACAGATGACCCCGATGAAGAGTCCAACCAGCGCCGCAGCACCCCCGCCTGCAAATATGGTCAGGTACGGGCTCAGGCCGCTCCCTGCTGCAACCAGCGTGGAGATATACCCCCCGATTCCAAAGAACGCTGCATGACCAAGCGATCCCTGTCCGGTATAGGTGAGAAAGTTCCAGGCCGATGAGAACAGGATGAAGATCAGCATGATAATCAGGACGGTCAGGAAATACACGTTGCCGGCAGTGAGGAGAGGGATGAGGAGGGCCACTGCCAGGGCAGCCAGGGTGGCCAACAGGGATAATTTCCTGCGTTCAATCACCATTCCTCACTCTCCCGCCTCGCCAAACAACCCGGTCGGCCTGAAGATCAGAACGATGATCAGGATGAGGAATGCGATCGCATCCTTCCATGCACCACCGATGGTGAATATCGTCACATTCTCTGCGAGACCAAGGATCAGCCCCCCAACGATTGCGCCTGGTATGCTGCCGAGACCCCCGATAATGACGATGGCGAACGCCTTGACTGCAGGTATCGATCCCATGTACGGGTTGAAGACCTGCCCGCTCACCACCCAGAGTGTGCCCGCTGCTCCGGCCAGCCCTGCACCAATGCCAAAACTGAGCATATCCATTCTCTCGACATTTATCCCGACCAGCATCGCACCTTTCCGGTTCTGGCTCGTTGCACGGATTGCATGACCAAGCGGTGTCCGCTTTAAAAACAGGTAGAGAGCGATGAGAATTGCTGCGGTTGTCGCGATGATGATGAAATAATCGACGGGGACTTTCATCCCGCCGAGCGGGATGGTTATCGCTTCGTACGGGCTATGGATGAACCGCCACTCATCGCTCCAGATCAATGCTGCCGCATTCTCGAGGAGATAAATGAGACCGATGCTGATGAAGATCTCATTGAGTTTCCCGGTCCCGAGGATAGGCCGGAAACAGAGCCGTTCAATGGTCACCCCGATGATGATCAGGACAGGTACTGATGCTGCGAGGAGCACGTACGGGTTGAACCCGGACAGGGCAAAGAAGGTGAAGGTGACATACGCCCCGATCATGAGGAGCTGTCCATGGGCAAAGTTTACCACCTTCATGACCCCGAATATCAGGTTCAGGCCGGTTGCCAGAAGGATATAGATACATCCGGCATAGAGCCCCCAGAAGAGGACTGAGAGTATGATGCCGGGAGTCAGGTCCATCGCAGGGTCACCACCTCATTCTCGTGCATGAATGAGTGGGAGAAGGTTATGCCCTTCCCGGCTCATACCAGTCGGGAATGACAAAATCAGCCTCTTTCAGTGATGATGGCCAGACAATTTTCGGGCGGGTCTCCCCGGCTGTTTCATCCCAGAAGAGCTGCTCCATCGTGAGCTCGAACTTGCTCTCCCGGAAATCAGGTGAAAAACTGATGGTCTGGTTAACCATTGCCTCTACCATCTGGGGCATCTCGAGATCGGCGAGTGCCCCCCTGACCGCATCCTTATCCAGAGTGCCGGCATTCTCGACTGCCTGGGCAGCGATATACACCCCCTCGTACGTGGCAACCCCCATCATTCCGGGGAATCCCCCGAACTTTATGGCGAAGTCCTCAACAAATTTTTTTGAGGCAGCTTCGGTCGGACCTTTGGGCACGGTGTAGGGAGAGAACCTGCTCTGGATGATGGAGTATTCTCCATACCTGCCAACCCCCTTGTAGAAATCAGGGTCATCGTTCGGTTCTACTGCGGTAAATATCTTGTTGAGCCCGACATCACGCCGTGCCTGGGTCTCGATGGGGATCTGCTCGTTTAAGAAAGCCGCAACGTACACCACATCGGGATCTGCACGCTTGATACCGGTGAGCACGGTCCGGTAATCGCTCTCCCCCATCTTGAATGCAACTTCAGTAACAATGGTGATAGGCAGGTTCTCACGCTCTATGGTATCCCTGATGGCGGTCTGGTGACCCGTGCCATAGGGGCTGTCCTGGTACAGGATCGCAAGCCGCAAATGGCGGTCTTCAGGGAAACCAAAGCGTGCATGTATCGCCGGGCGTATGGTATCGTTGATGAAGAGGGTGGTCTGGCCCCCCGAATCATCAGTAGTGGGAGCATGGTGGAACATGTACGATGTATTGACATCAGTCCTCCTGGTGATGACCGGGGTTGATGCGCCGGTAATAATGTATGGTACCTTGTGCTCGGCGACAATCGACTGGTGCGCTGTGACAACGGCACTGGAGAATCCTCCAACAAGGATGTCAACCCGGTCCTGGGTGATCATCCGCGAGACAGCTTTCTGGCCTCCCTCGCGTGTTGATTCATCATCACCCTGGACGAGCCTGATGGGTATTTTTTTCCCGAGCTCACGTACATAGACCCCGCCATCGGCGTTGATCTCGTCCGCTGCAAGTTGCGCTGACTGCCATATGTCTTTCCCGGTTGTGCTTGCCGGACCCGTCATCGAGGCAACAACACCAATTTTGAGCTGCTCTGCCGATGCAGGTTCATCTGTACATCCTGCTATCAGTACAAAACCAACGATTATCAGTGAGATTACTGCTATGTGCGCTTTCATGGTTCTCCTGCCAAGTATGCCATGTTATAGCATGACACTATGGAGAGAATTCAAATAAAGATTGTTATTTAGGATGAATGGCAATCTATCCGGTTATGTTCGGGTTGCCGGATATCACACTCATCACGGTGGGAGGTACGCTCCTGGTGATCGTCATCGCACTCATCATCTGGGCACTCCGCTGGCAGGAGGTACGGACATGATCATCGACCCCCTCGAGATCGCTCTCGTTGGCCTCTATTTCCTGGTTATGATCGGGATCGGCATCTGGGCATCACGAAAGATCCATACCATGTCCGATTATGTGGTTGCAGGGAGGTCACTGGGGTTCTGGGTCTTTACATTCCTGATGATCGCATCGGTCTGCTCGGGTATGTCCCTTCTGGGGGTTTCAGGTCTCGGGTACCGGTTCGCCTGGCCGACCATATGGGAGCAGATTGCCGTTCCGCTCTCGATTGCATTCTGCATCATATTCTTTGGTGTCAAAATGCACGCGGTATCGAAGAAAAGTGGTTACCTAACCGTGCAGGACTACTTTGCCCAGCGCTATGAGAGCGAGAGGGGTCTTCGGAGTCTCTCCGCAGTTTCCGGGATTGTGGTCTCGATGATCTACCTCGCCGGACAGTATACCGCGATCAGCATCGTCCTGATGTGGCTGTTCGGACTCCCCCACGGGGTTGCCCTGCTGATCGGTGCAGCAATCGTGACGGTATACACCGTTATAGGAGGCTTGTATGCCGTTGCCTGGACAACACTCGTGCAGGGGCTGCTCCTGATAGTCGGCGTCATAATCATGGCTCCTATCGTGATCAGCACTGCCGGCGGGTTTACCGCGGTCAATACGTACCTGGGATCCATGAACCCGGCGCTGCTGCTCCCCTACTCCACCGGTCCCGGTGCGATCTTCACTCCCGAGTATATCGTGTCTTTCTTCCTGCTGCTCACGATAGGGCTTGCCTGCGCTCCGCACGTGATCAACAATGTCCTGGCGGTCAGAGATGCGAATTACTTCAAATGGACGCCAATCATTGCATTTGCGATCTACGGGGCCGTGATGTTCCTCCTGAAGTTCTCTGGTTTTGCCGGGGTTGTCCTGGTGAATGAGGGAGTCTTCACCCTGCCGGCTGTCAAAAATGCATCAGACTTCATCTTTGTCTACAGTGTCCAGCATGCTTTTTTCAGCCTGGCGCTCTGGGGCATTTTCGCCGTGATTGTGCTCGCTGCAGTGATGTCTACCACGGATCGCCTGATGCTGACCATCGGTACATNNGGTACATACTTTTCCTGGGATATTTACAAGAAGATTATCAACCCCGGGGCGAGCGAAGAGACGGTGATCAGGGTCAGCAGAATATCGGTCTTTGCTGCAGCAGTGATCACCCTCCTGATGGCATTGAATCCACCTGAAATGCTGGTCTGGCTGATCTGGGCAGGTATCGGGATCATGTTTGCAACCTTTTCTGTCCCGCTCCTTGCCGGTTTGTACTGGAGACGTGCCACGCGGGAAGGCGCAATTGCCGCAATGGGCCTTGGACTCCTGTCTTCACTTGCCTTTGGTGCGATCACCTACTTCAAGATCGCTGCACTCCCGGTCCATTTCTCGCTCTTTGGTTTTATCATTGCGATCATCGCCATGGTCGTGGTAAGCATGCTCACCAGCCCCCACAGGGAGGAAGTACTTGACGCAACCCTGACCGGGTGGTACATCCAGAAGAGAGGATAATTATTCCCTTTTTCCCTGTCACTCTCTTTCCGCGGCAGAATACCTGCTGACCAAAGAGAGACTATTCGTATCCTGACACAGTATTATGACACCATGAACCAGTCTTTCTCTCCTCTGTGCCGGGGGAGCGCACGTATTGGTATGGTGACATTGTCCCTGCCAAAGCCGGCATCACGACCGTTTTCAATCATCCGCCAGTATCTCGTGCCAGTATCTCCATTGAATGCAGGACTGCGAGTCGGGAGATGTGAAAATGCAAGTGCGGCAGGTCCCGGCCACGAATGGCGGCCCCCCTCTCTGATTCCAGCAGATTATTTTATCGATAAAATTCTATCAATTCCATTTTTAACCAGCAGTATAAATTTATTTAAGAGTTCTGAACGGAACAATTATTCTGCGCGTTTACCAGCAACTCACTGATAACAACTCCCTTAATAAGGAGATAAAATAGAAAATTATTTATTATATGAGTGACTATGATAGTATGCCTCAGGGAGGAAAGCTGGGGATACATGCGATGATACGACCAGCTTGGAGATCAAAACGGCATGTCGATCTCCCGGCGATGAAGAGGTCGGATCATCGGGCCGAACAAATGTTCAGGGAAGACCCGATGCAGCAATGGAATGAACCTATCGGTTCCTAACGGCATAACGATCGATGGGTGACAGAGACATTCCAGACGACTGGGCCGGACAGAGGTCTCAAGGGAACATGATGCCGCATTACCGTGAATAACCCGGTCAGAACGGCGGAAGACCGGGAAATGGTCAAGAAACGGTACTGTGGGGCCGACCATGCGTTCCGGTGAATATCTCCTGGGGCACCCTCATTCTGTAGGCGCGGATACCACTCGGAACCAATCCTTAAAAGTAGCTTGCAGCCCTGCCACCATTTCTCATTCTATGCCCCATAAAACCGGAGCCCGCATCGGGTGTTTTTTTCAGGACAAGGGGGTTAGGATCACCAGGCACTGAAGCACCACTCCCCCAAGGAGAATACTGATGGGGTTGCGGTATGCCCGGTGTGGCAATCGTTACCGGTATTCCCCAGCAGCCATTCCGGATTGTGCGTACAGGGGGGGATGATCACCTCACCTCGGCACAGACAGGGCGTGGTGTCACTCGTGGGATGAACAGCTTTACCGAAGGATACAGGGGAATATCTTCTGAGTTATGTGCCTGATTCTGAAGAACACATCACTTCCATCCGGACCAGGAGGGGGCTCTACCTCTGGCCGGTATGGGCAAATGCCCGCTCAGGCAGTCATGACCGCCCCTGCCTGCCGGGCTTTTACCACGGCTTTCTTCCGTGCTTTACGCTCCAGGTATCACCCTGATACCATCGGAATGCAGAATGCTCTTTATCCATCTACCCGGATGACACAGGGATGGGACCGAGCTCCCTTCTGTTTCCCAAAAAAGGTCCGTATTCTCCGGCTTGTCGGGTACAATGACGAATATCTCCCTGCCTGGATTCTGTGATCGCGTTACTCGAGCTTTTATCGGGCTGGCTCCCACGGGACAGGTCGGTACAGGGTGTTCTGGAGAGACACGGAGTGGCAGAAAAGGATGGCATTCCTCACGCAGAGGGTATTTCGTGGTGGCATCATCAGGAGGTTTCTGCCCCGCCTGTTTCCAGGCAGGACGTCAACCATTGGACTGAACGTTCATTCGGTGACTTAGTTGGACACTAATACACCTGATGTACATTAGACACGAATCATTATTTAAACTTTTTGGATTTTTCCGGATGAGAAAATAGGCAGAAAATACCCGTGTACCAGGAAAGGATGACCTCCCGATGGAAATTCTCTGGTCATGCTATTCTCCGCCAGATAACTTCCGGCAACTTTCCTGGATGCACTTTCCATTACTTGAGCTGAACGGAGTTCACAATCCATTACTGGTGTCGAATAAATCCCTGTGCCAGAAGACCATCAAGCCATGAATTGAGGAAGCGGGCAAGATCATTTTTTGCCACCAGGTCAACCCTGCCAGGTGCCGGGTACACCACCCTGCATCCGGACTGGTCCTGGAGCGAAAGTGGTTCAGCAGTCCTCATCGTGTGATCCACCCGGACCTCCATATCCGGATCAGCGACCAGGCGGTCACCGATCACCGGGTTTTGGGAGAGTGCATAGATATTATCCCCCAGGTAATCGATGCAGAGCGGCACGTACGGGGGTTTCTCAAGAATTTCATACTGGCGTACCGAGAAAACCCCCATCCGCTCCATTTTCTGGTACAATCTCTGGTAAATGTCTGCCACACACAACCCCTGTTCATACGCATATCGGAAAGAGCGCCAATAAATCTTCTCCTGTTCAGGTATTCCCTGCAGCCTGTGGCCTGAGGTGAGGATAGGCAAGCCCGGCGGCCAGGGAGTTTACCAGTGCGGTGATCGCCACGACACCCAGGAGGGTAATAAGAAAGGACCGTGTGTCAGGAAATACGGCCTGTATCCCTGAGCTTCCGGCAGAGACGGCAAGGGAGAGAAATACCAGGCCACTTGCAATCGTGGCAAGCAACGGTGCAGCAAACCGTGCCGCCTGCTTATGGTAGCGCAGGGCGAGAAATACTCCAAGGCAGACAGCCGCACCGAGTGGCTCAGAGATCAGGAATGCAGGGTTGAAGACGGATCTGCTGATGAAGGAGGCGATTATCCCGGCTGCAAACCCGATGCCGACCGATTCTCCAAACGATGGCAGGGTAACCATGATGGCCAGGCTGTAAAATGCAACCAGCACGTTGGGAGTGACCGGCTCACCCATCTGGACGAGGATGAACCGCACGATCGTTCCTGTGCAGAGGAGGGCTGCTACGATGAAGAGGTCACGCGAATTCATAAGGATCCATTCCCGTTCCTGCTGTGCCATCTCCCTGCCGGCATATCAGTCTTTCGGAGAAATACCAGGATTCCTTTCCGACAATTCCGTTCACATAAGGAGATGCTCCATGAGGATGCGGGCTCCGATGATGAGAAGGACGATACCCCCGGCAATCTCCACCAGCCTCCCCCACCGGGAGGCCAGGGAGCAGCCAAGGATAACCCCTGCAAACGAGAAGACGGAGCTCACCAATCCAATCATGAGTGCAGCCGCACCAATCCCGGTCGAGAGGAGGGCGAGGGATAGTCCGACGCCAAGCGAGTCAACACTCGTTGCGATCGAGAGGACGAGGATGGTTGCAAGCGAGAGGTAGTTCCTCTCCCGTGATTCCTCTCCCCGCCATCCTTCATAGACCATCTTCGCGCCAATGACAGTCAGGATCAAAAATGCGATCCAGTGGTCAATGAACCCGAATGCCCAAACCATCCACGATCCTGCGGCCCATCCAAGAATTGCCATTCCGGACTGGAATGTCCCGAAAAAGAGGGCCAGCACAGCTGCAGTACCGAATAATCTGGACCCGCTTACCGTCCCTGCCGCAAGCGAGACGGCAAAACAGTCCATCGCAAGGGCGACTGCAATGACAAGCAGCGTCCAGGGGTCCATGGATCAGTATCAGTTCGCTCTCGCGATAAGTATTATTCAGGACTTTTTTCAAAAATGATCTGTAAATTATATATTAAATTCAAAATAAAGGTCTAATAATGGAAGAAAAAGTATTTCAGCGCACTCAGGAAATATGTGCCATGCTATACCATGTCAAATCGGACCAGTGCTGAATCGGGCTACGAAAGGGCATACCGGCAGTCGATCGAAAGCCCTGAGAACTTCTGGGGGGATGCAGCAGCAACCGTCTCCTGGGAGCGGAAATGGAAGAAGGTCCTTGAGAATTCCCAGGGACCATTCTACCGCTGGTTTGAAGGCGGGATCCTCAATACCTGCCATAACTGCCTGGATATTCATGTGGATGAGGGGAACGGCGAAAGAATCGCACTCATATATGACAGCCCCGTAACCGGCACGGTACAGAAATTCAGCTACCGGGACCTCAGGGACCGGGTAGCACGGTGCGCCGGCGGACTTGTGCGGTGCGGCGTCAGGAAGGGGGACCGGGTCATCATATACATGCCCATGGTCCCCGAAACCGTGATCGCGATGCTCGCCTGTGCCCGTATCGGTGCTATCCATTCGGTTGTGTTCGGCGGTTTTGCTCCCCGGGAACTGGCGGCACGGATCAGCGATGCACAACCGGTCATGATCATATCCGCCTCCTGCGGGATCGAGGTTGACCGGGTGATCCCCTACAAGCCAATTCTTGATGAAGCACTCGCCCTGGCAGGGTTGCCGGGACTCCGTTGCGTTATTCTCCAGCGCCCGCAGGAGGCCGCCTCCCTGGCAGATGGGCGGGATATGACCTGGGACGAGCTGGTGGATGCTGATCCGGCTCCCTGCGTACCCTGCGCTGCTACCGACCCGCTCTACATACTGTATACCTCCGGGACAACCGGGATACCCAAGGGAGTTGTCCGGGATAACGGGGGACACCTGGTCGCATTGAAATGGAGCATGCAGTATATCTACGGGATGAAACCCGGCGAGGTCTTCTGGGCAGCTTCTGACGTTGGCTGGGTGGTGGGGCATTCCTATATCGTGTATGCCCCCCTCGCCTATGGCTGCACCTCGATTCTGTACGAAGGGAAATCAGTCGGGACCCCTGACCCGGGTGCGTTCTGGCGGGTCATTGCCGAACATGGTGTCGATGTCCTCTTCACCGCGCCAACGGCTTTCCGTGCCATACGGCGTGAAGATCCGACCGGTTCATGCATACAAAAATATGA
>DUGL01000094.1:0-4042 GCA_013331415.1 Methanoregulaceae archaeon
AAGAATATGTTCTTGCCGGTAACGCTGACCGGGATGCCGTACGCAACCGTGCACCCTGGCAGCCAGCCGAGCGAGCGTGCAGCAACACCAGCGGTGTACATCACCCTGTTGTCGAGGTTGTGGATAGATGCAGTCTTCACCGCAGAGCCGACCGCGATCCCGAGGTCCGCCATCTTTATCACGCAGTTCGGCCCGAGAAATGGCGATCCCTGGTCATGGGTTGTGGGAAATGCCTCTTTCATGGCAGTACAGGAGGGATACCCGCAGCCCTGGCAGTTGAGGCCGAGGGTCTCCTGTCCCCTGATGCCGAGAATGAGGCATGTTGCCGATGCGGAGACGTTCCCTGCATCCCTGGTGAAGAATGGCAGGTCGTTTTTCTCGCCAAACATCCGCATCTCGTCGGCAAGCAGCGTGAGCTCCCCGCCCTCCACGACCCTGGTCACGAGCGAATCCTTCCCCTTCCCTTTTGGTGCGGTCCGGGCTGCAATCGCCATCAGGTGGACTGCAACGAGCACCGCTTCCCGTTCATCCTGCATACAGGAACAGGTACTGGTGCAGGGAAAAAATGATTGGTGCCCGCTGGTTCGGAGGAGAATATGCACAGCCGCTCCATCCGGAACGGAACAGGTAACCGGCGGCAGACCCGAATCCCCGATAAAGCATGGAGATGGATACTCTCGATAACCCCTGAGAGACTCCCGTACAACCCACGGTTCTGCGAAGAATATACCCTGTTCCTCCCGGGGAAACCTCCTCACCGTTATAGGTCGGAAGGGTGCACCTTTCGAATGAACCATACAGGACTGCACGCGTGGCAGGAAGATAGAGCGTGCTCTGCGGCCCCTGGATCTCATTTCAGGGCCCGGGGGGGATGTCCCCGGGAGAACGGGACGTTCGCTCTCGTGAAGTTTTGCCATATGCCCGTCCATAGAAACCGTTATCCTGCCCGGATGAACACGGATTATGCGGACGTCCCATGACCACCCGGGTATTGGACGGGTTGTGGTTACCGGCTGCGTGATCATGGTACCAGCATCCCGGCCGTACTTCCTGATGCCGGCCGGCGATCCGGGATTACCCGGGAACTATGAGAGGAGATACCGACAATGACTCTGCGTGAAGTGCTCCCCGATATCCACTGGGTCGGGGCGATTGACTGGGACCGCCGGCTCTTCGATGCCCTGATCCCGCTCCCTGAAGGGACAAGTTACAATGCGTACTGCGTGAAAGGGAGCGAGAAGACCGCGCTCATCGATACGGTCGACCCGTCAAAGGAGTTTGAGTACGTCTGCAACCTTGTACGGCTCGGGGTTGAGAAGGTCGACTACATCATCGTGAACCATGCCGAGCAGGACCATTCGGGATCCCTGCCGATGGCAGCCGAGCTCTTCCCGACCGCACAGATCGTGACGAGCGAGAAGTGCAAGGATCTCGTCGTCCACCTCCTCGAGATCCCGCCGGAACGCTGCCTCGTCGTCAAAGATAACGATACAATCCCGCTTGGCAACAAGACGCTGCAGTTCATCATGGCGCCCTGGGTCCACTGGCCCGAGACGATGCTGACCTATATCCCCGAAGACCGGATCCTCTTCTCCTGTGACCTCTTCGGCTCCCACATCGCCACGAGCGACCTCTTCGCATCAGATCCGGCATCCCTGTACCGGTCGGCAAAGCGGTACTATGCAGAGATCATGATGCCATTCCGCTCCCAGATCAAGGGGCACATGGAGCGGGTGGCAGCACTCGATGCTGCGGTCATCGCACCGAGCCACGGGCCCCTGTACCGTCCCCCCGACCCCATCCTCCAGGCCTATGCCGACTGGGTATCCGATGAGGTCAAAAACGAGGTCGTGATACCCTATGCGAGCATGCACGGGAGTACTGCCAGGATGGTGACCCACCTTGCCGGGGCGCTCATGGAGCAGGGCATCACGGTGAAGCCGTTCAACCTCGCGGCAACAGATCTCGGCGAGCTCGCCATGGCACTCGTTGACGCGGCGACCATCGTGATCGGCACCCCGACCCTGCTCTTTGGCCCGCACCCGCTCGTGGCAAATGCAGCCTACATCACCAACCTGGTGCGGCCGAAAACAAAGTTCGCGACCGTCATCGGGTCGTATGGCTGGGGAGGAAATACGGTCGAGATCCTGAAGGGGATGCTCCCCCGTCTCTCGGTGGAGATACTGGACCCGGTCTATATCAGGGGTGCTCCCGATGCAGCCTCGCTCCGGGAACTTGAAGCGCTCGCCGACCGGATTGCCGCAAAACACCGGGAAGCCGGACTCATGGGATGATAGAATCCGGAAGTACCTATGATCTGCCAGGAAATGCAGGAGACAGAGGATATTCTCCTGGATACCGGGTCCCTTGGCCATGAACGGATCTGAACTATTCCGGGATACAGTCGCTGCGCGGAGCGGAGTCTATGTCATCGGTGTTGCCGGGGACTCAGGTTCGGGCAAGACCAGTTTCACGGAATCGATCCGGCACCTCTTTGGTGACCGGCTGGTCTCGACCATCACGCTCGATGATTACCATATCCTCGACCGCAAACAGCGAAAGGAAAAAGATATCACCCCGCTCGCCCCGGAAGCCAACGACCTTGCCGGGCTCGGGGAGGATCTCGTTGCCATCAGGCAGGGAAAGCCAATCGAGAAGATGGTCTATGACCATTCCCGGGGCATTCTTACCGGCCCCGTCAGGTTCACCCCTGCAAAGATTGTGATTCTCGAGGGGCTCCATACGTTATTCACTCCCCAGATCAGGGAATCCCTTGATTTTTCCCTGTACGTTGATCCTGCCGATGATGTCAAGAAGGAGTGGAAACTGAAGCGGGACATGCAGAAGCGCGGATACTCTGAGCGGGAGGTGATGGAGGAGATTCGCGGGAGGCAGCAGGACTATCGACGCTACATTGCACCCCAGAAAGAGTATGCCGACGCGGTGATCCGCATCGAGTTCTCCCAGTACGGCAGGGACCTCGGCTGGCTGAAGAATATATACCGGACCACCCTCTCACAGATACCAGTCAGGAAAAGCCACCCGGATGCCGGGCTCATGCTCGATCTCGTGCCCCTCCTCTCCCTTGAAGCTGACCGGTTCTCGGTATCGTTTTCCCGCGAGACAACCGGGGGGCGTGAGATGGCGGCACTTACCTTTGACGGAGAATATGACTGCCATTTCATATCAGGGCTCATGGGGCTCTTTTCCGGGGATGCGAGGATATGCCTGCCCCGTCTCCCTGGCAGCAGGCCTCTCCTGACGCCTCCTGACATCGTGAAGGTGCTGCTCGCCTGGAGGATCATCCAGGATATCATTGCACCCTGAGATGCCTTCGGTGGAGGGGAAGGCAGACGGGAAAAGATAATCTCTTTCGACAGAGCAATTCTCTGGTAATGGGGCGGATACGGTATTTTTCAACAGTTCTTGCCGAAGTCGGGGGCATGCTTGTCACCATCAGTCCCCTGACTGCCGTTCCGCTCGCGGTCGCGGTTGTGTTCCGGGAATTTTCACTCATCGCTCCCATGGCTGCTATACCGGTCATCCTCTTTCTCCTGGGGGTCCTGCTGAACCGCCTTCCCCGGAGAAAAGAAGATATCCGGCTCTCATCAGCGTTCTGTTCGGTTGCCCTGGTCTGGCTGGTCTTTGCGCTGGTGAGCATCATCCCGTTCATCCTGGTCCTCAGGATGTCATTTACCGATGCCCTGTTTGAGACGATGGCCGGGTGGACGGGCACCGGGTTTACCCTCCTCTGGTCAGGACCCGCGGTTCCCGAGACCATCCTCTTCTGGCGGACATTCATGCAATGGATCGGGGGCCTGGGGGTGATTGCGCTCTCCATCACAATTGCGAGCAGGGGGGGGATCATCCAGTCTCCGTTCTTTCATGCCGACAGCCGGAGTGAGCGGATCCTGCCGGGTGTGATCACAACGGGAAAAGAGATCTGGGCGGTCTACCTGTTCCTGACAATCATTGGTGCGGGGGTGATTCTCGTCTCCGGAATCCCGCTCTACGAGGCAGTCGTCCTCTCGATCACCACCAT
>DUGL01000094.1:4214-16734 GCA_013331415.1 Methanoregulaceae archaeon
GCCAGGGGCTGTTCATCACCACCGCTGCCATCAGCACCACCGGTTTCCCCATTGCCGGCCTCTCCCATTTACCTGCAGTGACCCTCATCCTGCTCACGCTGCTGATGTTCATCGGGGGATCGTCCGAGAGCACCGCGGGGGGTATCAAGCTCGCACGCATTATCATCGGGTATCGGGGAATAGCATGGTGGTTCAAACGGATGTTTGCCCGGTCCAAAGTCCTCGTACCGTTCACCTATGCCGGGGAGAACGTTCCCGCGAGTGTCGCAGAGCAGGAGATATCCAAGAATATGCTTGTTATCATCCTCTCGTTCCTCACGGTCTGCCTGGCAACCATCGTGGCTCTCCAGTTCAACATGTTCTACCCGGATGTCACCTCTCTCATCTTCGATATCGTATCCGCGATGAGCTCCTGCGGCCTCTCTGCCGGTTATGTCTCGGCCGGGATGCCGCTCGCCTCCAAATGGGTCTTCATCCTCGTGATGTGGATCGGGAGGCTCGAGGTGATCCCGGTCATCGTCCTCTTCATGGGGATCTTCAGGGGCTCCCCGTGATCTGGCACAAGTAAAATAGTGTAAACTTCAGAATACCTAATATAAAATCCCGTCCAAGATCTGGTGATGAAGCAGATCGCCCTGTATGGGAAAGGCGGCATCGGGAAGTCCACCACCTCAACGAACATCTCCGCAGCGCTCTCCCTTCGGGGGCTCGATATCCTCCAGATCGGATGTGACCCCAAGCGCGACAGCACGCGGATGCTGATGCAGGGCAGGCTCATTCCTACCGTGATGGACCAGGTACGGGAGCGGGGAGATCGGGCGATAACCCTCCCTGATGTCGTGTACACGGGTTTTGGCGGTGTCCGGTGCGTGGAGGCCGGCGGGCCGGAACCCGGGGTGGGGTGTGCCGGCAGGGGGATCATTGCTACCTTCCAGGTCCTCGAGCGGCTGGGAGCACTCCATGCGGATGTGGTGGTCTACGATGTACTCGGGGATGTTGTCTGTGGCGGTTTTGCCATGCCGATGCGGGAGGGGTACGCACAGGAGGTCTACCTGGTCACCTCAGGAGAGCTGATGTCACTGTATGCGGCCAACAACATCTGTAAGGCAATAAAGCGACTCTCAAACCGGTCGCGGGGTCAGTGCCGTCTCGCCGGGGTAATCTGCAATGCAAAGAACCTGCCTCGCGAAGAGGAGCTTGTCGCGACGTTTGCCGACCGGATCGGGAGCACGCTCATCCAGTTTATCCCGCGTGACCCGGTTGTCCAGCGGGCAGAACTCAACCGGGCAACCGTGATCGAGTATGCCCCTGACTCCACCCAGGCGGATGCGTACCGGCTCCTTGCCGAGAAAATTCTTACGAACAGCCGTCTCGATATCCCTGAACCACTTGAGATCGGGGAACTTGAAACCCTCGCCTATGAGTTCATTGCGGAATGAGGGGTGCACCCTTACGGGAGCACTCTCGGTCACGACAGCGGTCAGGGATGCTGTCTCGATCATCCATGGCCCTGACGGGTGTGCACACCATAACTTCTCACTCCTCCATGCACTCCAGTACGAGAATGACCAGCTCGTCCTCCCCTCGATCATCTCGTCATCGCTCCGGGAGACCGATATCGTATTCGGAGGAGAAGAAGCACTCGCCAGGGTGATCGGGCGGGCGCAGGAGCGGCACCCCGGGGCCATCTTCGTCCTCACCTCCTGCGTGGCCGCAGCAATCGGCGATGATGTCAGCGCTGTCTGTGGGGAGGTCAGGGACATCCCGGTCATGGTCATCCCGACCGGGGGCTTCCTCGGCGGAGGGTTCCATGATGGCGTGATCTCAGCTCTCGTATCGCTCTCATACCTCGGCAGCACCGGGTCCCCCTCTGGCATGGTGAACCTTGTCGGGGAGAAAAACCTGGAGTACGAGGCCGATGCAAATTTTCACGAGGTCAGCCGCCTCCTCGCACTCCTTGGGGTACACGTCCAGCTCAGGTTCGTGCGCAATTGTTCTCTTGCTGATATCAGGAAACTCGGGAGTGCATCACTCAATATCATGCGCGATGCATCGCTCTCCGGTGTTGGGGCAGTCCTCTCCGACCGGTTCGGGACGCCGTCGCTGCCAGCATTTCCGGTCGGGTTTGAAGGGACGCTCGCATTTCTCGAAGCGGCAGGCCGCAAACTCGGCATCGATAGTGCAGGGGCCATCGCTTCCGAGGAGGCCTACCAGCAGCAGGTTATCAGGCGTTTTGCTGACCTGCAGGGTATGGCAGTCAGGATACGGGAGCCCGGACCCGCTCCCGGTCCGGTCCTCGCCGAGCTCGAAAAACTCTTCTGCTTCGATCTCCAGGACAACGGCCCGGCGCCCCAGATCCCGGACCCGTTCCCGGTCGGGACGGCAGGGCTCTCGCGGATGCTCCACCGGTGGAGGAGACTCTGCCGTGCGTGACTGCGAGAATGCTCTCTGGCCCTGCGCCATGACCGGGGCTGTCTCCTGCCTGGCAGGAATTGATGGCATCGGCACGGTCATCCATGGCCCGAGCGGGTGTTACTACTATCCGGCAACCATCCTCCACCGCGAGATACACTGCACATCCCTCATCGAGGAAGACATCATCTGCGGGACCGGGGAACAACTCCGTGACCTGGTAACAACAATCCGTCCCCGCTACCCGCTCCTGGCAGTAGTGAACACCTGCACACCGGCCATCATCGGGGAGGACTTCTCGGCCCTTATCCCCTCTGATGTCCTGATGGTCGACAGTCCCGGATTTCTCGGAACCTTTGAGGACGGTTACCGGGCCGCAGTGGACATGCTCCCGGTGAAGATCGATCCTCGGTCAACGGGGGTAAACCTCGATGGTGTGAACCTCCTCGATCCCTTCTCCCCTGGCAACGTTATCGAGGCACACCGTATTCTCTCAGATGCCGGAGTCGCGGTCTCTGCAACGTTCTGCTCGGGCAACCTTGAGGATCTGTACCGGGCTTCCTCTGTCAGGGCCGGGACGAACCCTGACCTTTGTTCGGGCTGGGGAGAGGCCGCAGGATCGCTGCTCGGGCTTCGTGCGACACAGGATACTCTCGCGGCACTGGATCGCCGTTTTCCCGGGGTTGATCCCGGCGTGTTCGAGCGGGAGATGGAGACCGTACGGGAAGCTATCACCGTTGCATGCGGGAAATACCTGAACCGGTACGAACCCCCCTCGGTCGCAATCTTCTCCTGGTCAGGGTATGCCGAATTCGCAGCCCGGATGCTCCACGAATATCTCGATGCAGCGATAACCGTTGTCGGATCACGAAACAGGGCCGGAACCTCAAAATTCAGGACAGCAGAAGCATCCTCGCTGCCAGTCGTTGAAGATCTCCTGGCTCGGGATCCCCCCGACCTGGTACTCGGATCCTCATTTGAGCAGAGGCTCTGCCCGGCTGCAGCATTCGTCCCGTTCACGTACCCCCTTCGGGGCATGGTCCGTCTCCGGGCGCGTCCCCTCATCGGATCACAGGGACTCCTCGGCCTGATGGAGGATGTCCTCAATGCCTGCAGAGATCATGCCCCGGGTCGTCCTGGTGGTTACTAGTCGTCGGGGTCAGTCCATTTTTTCATCCCGCTGGTTTCCCTGATGGTGAAGGAAAGGTATGGATAGCAGGTGCTGCAGAATCCGGATTGCTCTGCTCCATTCGCCGTTTGATCTCCCGCAGGCCGGGCTTCCTGCTCACTTTCACACCGCGCAGATTGAACCCTTATAACCAGATGCTCCCGATGGTTGTATCAGGAAGTGACGAGACACATGATGAAGCAGGCTGGATATCTCCAATTGAACCATCGGCCGGTGCTTGATGAGGACGGTCTCCCCCTGGATATCATCGAACTGCACCTCTATGGTACGCGGCTTGGGATCCGGGTCCGGGAACTCCGCGATGCACTGCGTACAGGGATAGCTGTCCGGGTGGAGAAGATCCGGTGGAACTGGATGGCGTATACCGGAGGAATTGCGGGCCAGGCACAGGTCTCGAAGTCGGGAAAAGCACTGAATATCGAGCTCTGGAACGGGGAGCGGTTCACGCTCGCCCTCGATGCACTCTCTGGTGTCCTTGGCTCCCGGCAGCGGTCCGCGTCAGTCGCAGCGCTGCCACCCCGCATAGACAACCCGGTTGCAAGGAACCGGCGGATCACAGACTACTACCCTGGTTCAGCCAACGGTGGGTGCCGGGCAGAGCCCCTCCCTGCCTGAACACTGCCCCCTATTTCTCCAGGATTGCCCGGGCGACATAACTGCCGACATCAGAGGTACCTGCCGTACCACCCATATCACGGGTGACGACCCCATCAGCGATAGAACGCTCAATGGCCTGCACGATGGCAGATGCAGCTTCATGCTCCCCGAGCTGGTCAAGGAGCATCGACCCGGCCCATATGGTTGCAACAGGATTTGCCACGTTCATACCCCGGTATTTCGGAGCCGAACCATGGATAGGCTCAAACATCGAGGTGCCACCGGGATTGATATTCGCACCCGGAGCGAGCCCGAGCCCCCCCTGGATCATGGCACCAAGATCGGTGATGATATCGCCAAACATGTTCGGGGTTACCACGACATCGAACCACTCAGGGTTCTTCACAAACCACATGGTGACAGCATCCACAAACGTGAACTCGGTGGTGATATCCGGATGATCTGCAGCCACGCTGGAGAATACCTCGCGCCAGAGGCCGTACACATCTGAGAGGACATTTGCCTTATCGACCGAGGTCAGTTTCTTTCTCCGCGTTCCTGCAAGCTCGAATGCATAGGAGATGACCCGCCTTGCTCCTTCCCGGGTGATGACCCCTATCTGGTAGGCAAGTTCCTCGGCATCCGACTGGATATCGAGGCCAAAGGTTGCATGGTAGAGTTCCCGCTCGATCTCAAGGATCTTCTTCTCAGATCCCCTGAACCGGGACCCAATGCCAACGTAGAAATCCTCGGTGTTCTCCCGTACAACCATGAAATTGATGTCTTCGGGGCCTTTGCCGGCAAGCGGGGTCGAAACCCCCTTCAGGAGCCGGATGGGTCGCAGGTTGACATACTGGTCAAAGTGGAACCGGATACGGAGGAGGATCCCCTTCTCGAGAATGCCCGGCATCACCCGTTCGTCGCCGATTGCGCCAAAATAAATTGCTTTGAACTTCCCGAGGTCCCTGAGATCATCATCAGTCAGGAGCAGGCCGGAAGAGAGGTACCGTTCGGCACCGATGTCAAAATCAGTCCAGTCGATATCGAAACTGAACCGTTGACCGGCAGCGTCAAGCACCTTCTTCCCTTCGGCAATGATCTCGGGGCCGATCCCGTCACCGCCGATAGAAGCTATTTTGTACATAGTGGCACCTCCGTTATGTCCCGTGCATAGGGGACGAGCCCCCCGGCATCGATGATTCGCTGCATGAATGCCGGTACAGGCTTGATGGGGAAACGTTTTCCCCCTGCTTCAAGATACCCTTCGCTGAGCCGGAGGGTGACCTCTGCCCCATCGGCGATCGCATCTGCTTCGGGGCAGACCACGGGGAGCAGCCCGACATTGATCGCGTTGCGGAAAAATATCCGGGCAAATGTCTCTGCCACGACCACGCGTATCCCGGCGCCGATGAGAGCGAGCGGGGCATGTTCACGGGAGGATCCGCACCCGAAGTTTTTCCCTGCGACTATCATATCCCCTTCCTGCACCCTGCCCGCGAACTCATCCCGGGTGCCTTCAAACGCATGCTTTGCAAGCTCATCCGGGTTATTGAGGGTCAGAAACCTTCCCGGGATGATAGCATCGGTATCGATATCGTCACCGAACTTCCAGACCCGCATGGGTCTGGCATCGGCCCCGGAGTCTGGATCAAGCCTGCTTTCTGCCACCCCTCTCGTATCGGTCATCAGGGCACCTCTCTTGGGTCGGTGATTACACCGGTGATTGCACTCGCCGCAGCGGTTGCCGGGGAACAGAGGTAGACCTCGCTCTCGGTGCTCCCCTGCCGTCCCCGGAAGTTCCGGTTCGAGGTCGAGAGGGATACCTCGCCGGGAGCGAGCAGGCCGAATGCCCCTCCCATGCACGGCCCGCAACAGGGAGCCTCGACCAGTCCTCCGGCTCTGACCAGGGTCTCGATGTACCCTGCCGTGAGTGCTCTCAGGTATTCCTCGCGGGATGCAGGGATGATGATGACCCGGACATCCGGGCTGAACTTCTCTGTTCCAAGAACCCCGACTGCTTCTTCGATGTCCTCAAACCGCCCGTTCGTGCAGGAACCGATGAAGACCTGGTCGATATGCGTCCCGGCTACCCTGCTGACCGGCACCCCGGTGTCCACGTTGTGGGGAACCGCTACCTGGGGTTCGAGGTCCGAGACATCATAGGATCGCGACCCGGCATACGGTGCATCGGGGTCGCTTGCAAGCGTGAACGGTTCCATGGCACGCCGCCCCCTCATATACTCCCAGGTCACCTCGTCCGGAGCAACAATCCCTGCCTTTGCACCCATCTCGATTGCCATGTTGCAGCAGGTCATCCTGCCGGCCATGGTCATCGATCCGAGGGTCTCCCCGCAGAATTCGATTGCCTGGTACGTGGCCCCGTCCGCGCCGATATCCCGTGCAATCGAGAGGATGAGGTCCTTTGGCCCCACGCGCCAGGGGAACCTGCCGGACACCATCGCCCGAATCGTCTCCGGGACTTTGAAGTAGAGCGCTCCGAACTTGAGTACAAAACCCATGTCTGTCGAGCCGATACCGGTCGCAAACGCACCGGCAGCCCCATACATGCAGGTATGCGAATCCGCTCCTACCACGATCTCCCCGGGTGCCGCCCGTCCTTTCTCCATCGTCACCTGGTGGCAGACCCCCGCATTGATGTCATAGTTGAGAATATCCTGCTCTGCGGCAAACTTCCGCATGTACACATGGTTACACGCAGCGGCCAGCGAGTCTGCTGGTATCTGGTGATCAAAGAGCATGATGATACGTTCCGGATCAAAGACCCGCTCCCCGCCCATCTCGTAGAACTTCTGGATCGCCAGGGGCCCGGTAATATCATGGATCATTGCACCATCAACAGGTGCCATGACGACTTCTCCTGACCTTACCTGGTTTCCACATCTTGAAGAGAAAATTTTCTCTACGATAGTCGCTCCCATACCATTCCCAGTATCAATGGTGCATGAAACGATAAGGAAGTTGTGGGAAACGAATTCTGCAGGGGGGAAGAAGAGCGCGATTACTGCGAAATATTTCGTATTAAAGGATACATATTTGCATTCAACGGATGTAACTCTGGAATGGTGACATGAATGAAACATTCTGCACGATTATTCATACCCCTTGCACTCTTCCTTATCCTGGCACTCATACCGGTCGCATGTACTGCTGCAGACCCGGCATTCTGCCCGGAGAATACGCTGTCGGTGAGCGGCAGCGGTGAAATGATGACAACCCCTGATATCGCCCAGGTGACTGTCGGGGTCCAGACAGAAAACGCTGATGTCAGGACAGCGCAACAGGAGAACGCACGGATCATGGACGGCATGATAGCGGCCCTGCTGGCTGCCGGTATCCCCCGGGAAGACATCCAGACGGCAGGGTATTCCATCTACCCGGTCTATGATGAGAGCGTTCGCCCGTTCGGGCAGAAAGTCAGGTACTACCAGGTCATAAGCATGGTACAGGTCACGGTCCGTGATATCAGCAGAACCGGGGAAGTCATCGATATCGCGGTGAACAACGGTGCAAACCAGGTCAGTTCGGTATCATTCTCGCTCTCCCCGGAGCGGGAACAGGCTATCCGCGGGCAGGTCATCACGATGGCTGCCAGGAATGCCCGGGCTGACGCTGATGTGGCAGCATCTGCGACCGGTGTCACCATCACGGGAGTAAAATCGGTGAATGTCGGCCAGGTGTATGTGCCGGTCGCTTACGATAACCGGTATTCCGGGACAGCAGAAATGAAGGCAACCGCCGTGCCGACACCCATAGAACCCGGTCAGGTGCGGGTGACCGCCCAGGTATCCATATCGTACCTGATTCGGTGACAGGACGGATTAGCTCCCCTCCCTGCATCCCTTTTTGTACGGGTGTAGTGCTGCCCGGCCATGTTCATGCCTCTTTGCGGGTTGGTGCAGGTCCTTTTCATGGAGTGATCCCCTGTGCATCGAGAGTATGAGAGAATGTCAGATGGATTCAGGATCCCGTTACTGAATCGCTGGCAGGATCCTCATTCCTGTATCAACCCCCGGATTCATAGCGACCGGATGGTCCCTCGGAGTACCGGGCTGGCAGACCTCCGAGGTAATTTCAGCGGGAAGGTATTCATCCGGCAGGAGCGGTCAGATGCAATCTGTCCCACCGTCATGTATCCGGCAAAGGATCCCCACCGACGCATGATACCGAAGATACGATCAGGCCTTCAAAGGGAACCGGGTTGGCCTCTGATCCCGGGGAACGAACTCATCTCCTTTCTTGAACACGATGTGCGAGTTTTACCCTGCAGGGAAAGGACGCAATACATTTAATGGTCCCGCCGATACAGTGTATGAAGGAATTGTAGAATGGAGCGAAATATCGGCTTCAAAGAACGGAGATATATCGAGGAACTCCGGATCCTGACCAAAGCAACCGCGCTTGACTGCATCATCGATGAGCGGTTTGAACGCATTATCTATATCATAAAACGAGGTGACATGGGGCTTGCGATCGGGAAGAAAGGAGAGAATATCAGGCGGATGCAGAGCGTCCTCGGCAAGCGGATAGAGATGGTAGAGCAGGCTGAAAGCCCGGATGAGTTGATCACCAATATTTTTCGACCTGTCCCGGTAGCACGAATTGGAAAGGACCCGTCAAGTGGAGACCTGGTGGTATGTATCCAGAAAAAGAGCGATCTGGGAAGTGCTATTGGTAAAAAAGGAATAAATATTGAGAAAGCACGGCTGCTCATGCGGAAATACTGGGGGCTTGAAGTCGGAGAGCTCAGGGCAGCGGAGGATACTCCATGACCGGGACCGAAATTCTCGATGATCTTTTCAGGGTGATCGATGACCGGATCAGGAATCCCTCACCCGCTTCGTATGTTTCCCGGCTGATCTCAGGGGAGAAGGGCAGGGACCGGGTGCTCGAGAAGATCGGGGAGGAGGCAACGGAGTTTATCATTGCGGCAAAGAACCCTGACCCCACACGGGTGATTTCAGAGGCAGCCGACCTCCAGTTCCACCTCCTCATCGCTCTCCGGGCATCCGGAGTAACTCTCGAGGACGTCTGCACAGAGCTCGCCTCACGCAGGAGATGATTCACCCGGCAAGGTAGGATCGGATATCAAGGAGCTCGGGCAGCTCTCCCGCAGGGATCGCGGACTGGCGTACGACATCCTCATCTATCAGGATACGGGCATGGCACCGGATCCCGATCGCGATCCCGTCACTGGGGCGGCAATCGAGGGTCACCTCGTGGTGGTCCTGGACAAGGACCATCGTTGCATAGTAGACCCCTTCGTTCAGTGAATCAATAACCAGGCTTTTGAGGGTTATGCCGAGACGCTGGAAAAATTCAACGAAGAGGTCGTGGGTGAGCGGTCGCGGGGGTATCTCGTTTTGCAGGGCAGCATGGATTGACATGGCTTCCCAGAGCCCGATGTAGATCGGGAGGCACGACTCGTCCTCCATCGTGAGAATTACAGCCGGGGATGCACCGAAAGCATTCTTTGCCATGAATATCCCCCGAACCTGGCATGGTACCGGCTGCATACTGCAGGGATGATTGGTGCATGCCGAGAAAAAGGTTTGTTCAGTCCGGTTCCTGCGCTTCCCTGCGCACGATCAGGAGGCTTGCGATAAGCCCGAGCAGGATATTGAAATAAAAGAGGATCGAGCGCCAGAGGACCACCAGGATCCCGAGGACCGACGATGTCACAAAGATGCCGTAGAGCGAGGTGAACATGATCTCAGCGATACCGGATCCTCCCGGGGTGAGGGGGATCATCATGACCACGGCAATCACCAGCTGGATAATGAGCGATTCGACAATGATCGGTGGCTGGGAGAGTCCGATGAGGAGGAATGAGACGATAATGAATTCACAGATCCAGAACAATGCCGTAAAAACGAGGCCGTACACGAGCCCCCCCTTCCCGTGACGGAGGAAATCGACGAGGGTGTGATGAAAGTTATCGACCTCCCGGTCAATGGAGAGGGCAAACCGTTCAATCCTCCGCCCCTCCCAGGTGCGGGTAAAGAGGCGGGAGGTGGTGTGCACAATACGCTTGAGGAGATCCGGATTCTTCACCGAATAGATGAAGAGCACCACGATTACGGATATCACGATCCATGATATGTACATGAGATAACTGAAGGCCGAACCGATCCGCTGCCATTCGCTTCCGAGAACGAACATGAAGAATGCACCCCCGATACCCAGGACTATCCCGTCAAGGATACGCTCCGTGATCACAATCGCGGTGGCATCTCCGAGTTTTACCCCGGCCTTATAGAGTTCATGGACCCTGACCGGTTCTCCTCCTGCCTGTGAGGGGGTCACCGCTGCAACAAGCATGTTGGCGCAGACTAAATTGATCGAGTACAGGAGTCCGACCCGGTACCCAAGTGACCTGCTCATGAACTTGATGCGCAGTGCCCAGAAGACGAGTGCTATCAGGTGGGTGATGAGTGCGAGCAGGAGCCATAAGGGATTGAGTTGCCGGAGATATGCTATCGTGTCCGCATCTACGGTAAAGTACAGGACCGCTACGAGTACCACTGCAGAGAAGCCGAGGGAGACCCATAACCATCTCTTCTGCGTCCGGTCCATGAAAACAGTATGCTCCTCTCTTCTGGCAGGTTCATAAGTGATTACAGCGCATAGTATAAACGCTTTAAGGAAACGGAGACAGTGCTGCCGGCCTAGATGGTAAAGAGGTCCCGGTGGTCCATGACCCTGAAGAGGCCGAGCCGGACCCCGGCATCCAGCCAGCCAAAGCAGTAACTGGTTGCAGAGAGTGCTGATGCGAGGTTCCCTGCTTTTTCGAGGAGAGTCCCCTGGCGGTACCAGGTATGCCCGATGAACAGGATGCGTTCCGCCGGACCTGCGAGGCATGAACCGGGTTCGGCTGCGACCGAGAGGCTCCCCAGCGCACGGGAAAGGAGTGCATGGTAGCGGGACGTCTTCTCAGCGAGCCGCTCTTTCTCGGTATCCGGGACAAGATGCGGGGCGAGAATATCACCGGACCAGGGGGTGCCGGTTGTGATCAGGCCAAGCGAGAGGCCGGCATCCATCCAGCCAAGAGCGTACCAGTAACTTGCCCATGCATTGGTCAGGTCACCCTGCGCAAGAAACCGGTCCCCGTCCGAGAGGTACCCTGAGATCATCTCGGGGAATATACCTGCACAGGTAAAGAAGATGCTCTTGTCTGCCGGGATGTACCGCAGTGCGGTATACCGCTCTGCGAGCTCTGCCCGTACACGGTCAGGGTTCATAAACCTCCAAAGATCTCCAGGTACTCCCGCTCCATGACATGGAGTGTTGCAGGGATGACGAGGATATGCAGGGGCGGTCCGAAATCGGTTGCTGCCAGGGTCCGGGCAGAGCCAGCCCTTACAACAGGGCATTCTGCCCCGGCCCGGGCTACCCCGACATAGAGAGGGACGCTCGTCCCTGTCCTCGCACCCAGCTCCTCGAGGAGCCCGACTGCCTGGGGAATGGTCATGCAGCGCTCTTCCTGTATGTCAAGGTACACGAGGGTATGGAGGTCACGTGCACGGTTTGCACCGATCACCTCGATCGGGGTCGTCGGGAACCACGTGCCATGGGGGAACGGGAGTGAGCAGGACCTTCCGAACCGGTAGTTCTGCAGCCCGGTCAGCCCGCAGACTGCGGTGGATATCGAGGATGCATGGATGATCCGCGTTGGAATCCCCTGCTGGTGTGCCCGGATCCGGAGGTCGATGTGGGTCGTGGATACCATGGGGTCACCCCCGGTGAGAAAGACAACATCTGAGGTAGCAGCGTGCGAGAGCATGGTTCCTGGATCAACCTCGACATCGGTACGGGAGAGGACCTGCACCGGTCTCCCGTAGAACGACTCCATCGCTTCCAGGGTGCACCCGGCAAGGCGGGATGTGTAGTATTCAAGGAAGACATGGTCTGCGTTCCGGATGCATGCGAGGCCCCGGACAGAAATATCTTCAAGGTCATAGAGCCCGAGTCCCACGAACGTCAGCATGGTCCACCTCTGATGCAGGTGCAGTCTGCTCGAACAGGGATGATACCGTACTTCGAGGGAATACTGGAGAGGGAGCACGGCAACCCCTGGCCCCGGGACCTGCTCCATGAACCGACCGTGGCATCCCGTTGCTGTATGACGGAAATCCAGATTCTCTGGTGCGATCCCGGGAGTATCCTCCCCATGAGGTGATGTTCCTGAGAGCGGTGATCAGTCCCGGGGGTATACACCGTCCTTGAAATATCCTCCCTGCTTTTTACTCCAGATGATCGGGTGACTGACTGTCGCATATGCATACCATCAGGGAAGCCGGTGAA
>DUGL01000094.1:16860-35768 GCA_013331415.1 Methanoregulaceae archaeon
TATAGATCTGGCTCATGGACAGGACAGAGCCGAGGTCAGCGGTACCTGCCAGGATCACGAGCGTCTCGAGCGCCATCTCCTTCCGGAGAATCCCGAAGATCAGTGCCGTGGTCGCATATGCGGGGAGTCCGAGCACTGAAGCCGAGAATGACTCGATACTCTGTTCAAAGAGATCCATCACCCCGGCATACTGGAGCAGCCCGAGGACAATGCTTGCCACTATCAGGAGAGGCATAGCGATCACAAGGAACTCCCGGATTCGCATCCAGGATTTTGCCATGACATTTCGTGCCTGTGGGACCCGCAGCGGGCTCATCTCGAGGATCATGCCGTACTGCTCTCCCGGTGTAAAACGTGAGAGGATGAGGCCGGTTATAAGGATGATGATGATGACGATGAGGTATACACTGAGCGCGGCAGCGATGCCGATGAATGCCGCGACCATGCCTGCAATGATGACCGTCCGGGCCGAACAGGGGACCAGCGTTACGAGAAAGGATGCGATGGTCCGCTCCCGTTTCGTGCGAAGGAGCCGTATACTCATAATAGCCGGAACGTTGCAGCCGAAGCCAAGTACCAGGGGGATGATCCCCTGTCCATGCATCCCGAAGCGGTGCAGGGAGCGGTCGGCAAGGAATGCGGCTCGCGTGAGATACCCGGAATCCTCGAGTACAGAGATGAACAGGTAGAAGGTGAAAATGAATGGGAACGCTATCCCGAGACCGGCCTGGATGGCAAGGATGATTGCAAGACCCAGCTGTTCGGCAAGCGGCGGGAATCCCGCTTCAAGAAATGGTTCGAGAATCAGGGTGTCAATCGCACCAACAATCCCTGACTCAAGCCAGGAGCCGATGAAGAAGACCAGGATGAGGACCGAGATGAGAATTCCTGCTAAGAGAGGGATACCAGGAATCCTGCTGGTGAGGATACGGTCGATATCGGGTTCATGCTGTGGCTCCTGCCGGTGAACCACCTCAGATACAATATTTTCCGCACAGTGGTGACGGTTTCCGGCAATGATCTGGGCCGCAGTCATGTAGTGGATCCGCTCCAGTTCCGCAGAGAGTGCGATAACCGCATCCCTGACTTCAGGCTCAGCTCCCATCCCGGTAAGGGCATGGATAGCTTCTGCCCGTGTGAGGCCATGGACCTGGACGAGACTCCGTACCGCTGCCTCGATGTGGTGATCGTAGCGGACCTGCACGGCAGGGATCCGGGCTTTCGCGAGTGCGGCAGGGATGATCTGCCCGGTATTCCTGCCATGGACCGCGGTCGTCGGGATGATCTCGATGCCAAGAAGCGAGGAGAGCCGGTCCGTATCGATATGGATCCCGGCTTTCTCAGCCTCGTCCATCATGTTCAGGACCGCGAGCATCGGTTGCCGGTACTCGGTGAGCTGGAGCAGGAGGTACAGGTTCCGCTCAAGGTGTGACGCATCAAGGACAGCTACCAGTACATCTGCCCTTCGAGAGAGGATGAATGACCTGACGGTCTCTTCCTCTTCCGAGTCACCATCCAGGGAGTAGATACCCGGCAGGTCGATAACCTCAATTCTCTCCTGGCCACAGCAGGTATTGCCATGCTGGAGATCGATCGTTGTGCCGGGATAGTTGCTGACTTCCACGCCAAGACCGGTGAGTTGGTGGAAGATGAGTGATTTTCCAACGTTTGGGTTTCCGACCAGTCCGATCTTCATAGGCGTTTCTGAACGAGAATGGATGCCGCTATTTCGCGGCTGAGCGCAATATCGCATCCTTTCACCCGGATCACAACCCCGTTTTCCGGGATATGGCGTATAAGCCGGATCTCCTCGCCAGGAACAATACCAAGATCACCGAGTCGTGATGAGGGTATACCACACTTCACGGCCGACACGGTGAGCGTATCCCCTTCTGTTGATTCCAGCAGGGATCGACCATGCCACCGCCTTCCCCGTCGCATGCCCCGCGGACCGGTGCAGCCAGGGAATTTGAGATACCGGCCCAGGCGGTCGATAGCCTCATCGGAGACTTCATGCTCGAGCGTGCATGCCTCAACAGATGCCGTCTCCGGTTCCATCCCGAGCATCTCGGAGAAAAAACATTCAAGGATTCGATGTTTCCGGGAGATCTTCCCCCCGGTCTCTCTCCCTTTTGCTGTAAGCGCCAGCGTCCCGTCCGGGTGTATAACGATATTGCCGTCTTTTTCGAGCTGGTGAAGAGCAGGCATGAGTGCCTCTTCTTTCTCAGTGAGGAGAGCGGCGAGATCCTCCAGTACTGGTGCAGGTGACCCTGCTGCAGCGGCAGTATACAGGGCTTCCAGAATATCTTCCCGGAATGAGGAATCCATGCTATACTGGGTTAGTCCATGAATACACTTATGAATTTGGTTCATACACCTGAAAATCCAACCTTGGACCCTTTCATGAGGCTATATCATGGTTCCTTCACGTTTCTGCCCTGATATGCGATTCCAAGCCCTTTCGGTTTGCGGAATGGAACCTGAGTTCTTTCAAAAAAAATCTCATGATTCGCTTCGAGACAGAAGCATACACGATGAAAATGCCAGAGCCATGTTCATGGGAACCGCTGATGAACTCTGATTACGGCGTAACGGACATACAATATCGAAATCGTGAGACGATTTTGGCATGAAAACAACGTTCTTGGTTTTCATCAGGGGTTCCTGATACCGAACGGCCTCATCTGCGTTTCATTCGAACCGGGGGGGAGTTCCTGAAACCCTCGCAGGCTGCCCCGATGGAGCGGGGAAGGTCATCATGATACGGATATGGCAGGAGATCTCCCCCCACCGCCGTGGAAATGAATACGACCAGCCCGGGGAGGGGAAGTCCAGGAACCTGATAAGAAATACATATCAGGGAACCGGTCAACAGAATTGAGAGGAATCGGGCAGGAGCGGTTCAGTTCAGATGGAAGTCACCAACCAGCAGGTCGCGGCACAGCTGAACCTCATGGGGCAGCTCCTTGAGATCAAAGGAGATAACACCTTCAAAATTCGTGCTTTTTATCGTGCTTCCGATACTATCGCTCGTCTTGCAACACCGGTCGCGGGCATGGATCCTGAAGGACTCGATGCTATCCCCGGCATCGGAAAGAACATTGCGGGGAAGATACAGGAGATTGTCCGGAAGGGGACCTTTGACGAGCTTGAAGAGGTCAGGGGAGGACTCCCCGGTTCCCTGATTGAACTCCTCGACCTCGAAGGAGTAGGTCCAAAGACTGTCGCAGCGCTCTGGAAACACCTGAATATCCGGAGTATCGGGGATCTGGAACAGGCGGCACGGGGACACCGCATCCGGGCACTCAGGGGATTTGGTGCAAAGAAAGAGGAGGCATTCCTCCGATCCATCGCGGTATACCGGGCCCGTTCCGGACGGATGACCCTGCTTGAAGCTGATGCCGTGGCAGCACGGGTACAATCGGTGCTTACCCCGGGAACCTTCATGTTTGCCGGGAGTTACCGGAGAGGAAAGAGCAGCGTGGGAGATATCGACGTGGTCTCAAAGGAGCCCCCCGACCATCTCAACCGTGCACTGAAGACCGTCGCGACAGAGGTGATCGATGCCGGTGACCGGAAGACATCCCTGCGTGTCCTCGGAAAGCGGGTGGATGTGCGCTTCTCGCACCCTGCCCAGTTCGGCTCGATGCTCCTCTACCTGACCGGCTCAAAAGCGTTCAATATCCGGTTGCGGGAGCGTGCCATTGCACGGGGCTGGAAATTGAACGAGTACGGGATCGAGGATCGGCTCACTTCAGTTCTCAGGGAATTTTCCACGGAAGAGGAGATCTTTTCCTTCCTTGGCCTCGAATATATCGTCCCGGAGCTCAGGGAGGATTGGGGGGAGATCGAGCGGGCAGAGACGCATAACCTCCCGGATCTGGTCACAGCCGGCGATATCAGCGGGGATCTCCATGTACACAGCAGCTGGAGCGATGGCAGGCTCTCGATTGCGGAGCTTGCACAGGCCGGGGAGGATCTCGGGTATGCATACCTCGTCTGCTCTGACCATTCGGCGACACTCGGTATCACCCACGGGCTTGACGAGGAGCGCCTGAAACAGCAGGCGCATGAGATAGAGCAGGTGAACCGAACCTCTTCATGCCGAATCATCCACGGGATCGAAGTCGATATCCTCGCTGATGGAACGCTTGGCCTGCCCTCGCGTGCCCTCGCCGACCTGGATTTTGTCATCGCCTCGGTCCATTCCGGGTTTGGCCAAGACCGGGATGTGATGACCCGGCGTGTCCTTGCAGCCGTAGACCATGAGCAGGTGAACTGCATCGGGCACCCTACCGGACGGATCATCGGGCAGCGCGAGCCTTCTGCACTCGATATCCCGCGGGTAATCGATCGGGCGAACGAGACAGGCACGGCTCTGGAGTGCAATGCCTCCCCGTACCGCCTCGATCTTGATGACCTGTTCATCCGTAAAGCGGTTGAGAAGGGAGTGCGGATCGCTATCGGTACCGATAGCCATGACCGTTCTGAGTTCACGCACATGCGGTACGGCATCACAACCTGCCGGCGTGGATGGACTGGCCCGGGCGATATCCTCAACACCCTCGATGCCGATGCTCTCCTGGAGTGGGCAGCATGATCCACTGGCTCTATGAACGGGCCCTGATGCAGGGTATTACGCTCCTGCCTTCTCACATCTGCTTCATGATCACGGAGCGTGATATGCAGGCAACACCAGGGAAACTTGCCCAGGTGATCATGTGGTGTCGCGCCGTTAATCTCCAGTTCGCCCGATCCAAAGGGGAGACGACAGGCGATCGGGAAAGCGGCAGGTGTGCGATCAAAAGTGTCATGATCCATATCAGCACCCCGGACCCGGCCCGGATGCTCCCCTGCCTCCCTGCTATACGGGAGGTCGCACGCCAGTCCCGTCTCTCCCTCCACATCGGGGAACTGACCGAAGTCCGGGGGAAAGGTATAGAGGTCTGTGTGGCAATCGGAAAGAGCGGGAGAGATGAGATCGCTTCCTGCATCAGGAAGATGGCTCATGACAAAATACCACCTGCCGAGGTCACTGAGCAGACCTTCGAGCAGTACCTGACCTTCCCCTATACTCCCGACCTGGTGATAAAAACCGGCGGGTACCATCTCACCGATTTTCTCATCTGGCAGGCAGTCTATTCCGAGCTCTTCTTCTCTGATGTAAATTGGGAATGGTTCCGGAAGACCGATTTTCTGCGGGCATTGCGAGATTACCAGGCCCGGGTCAGGCGGTTTGGAAAATAAGGCACTTCAGGTGACGGCCGCTGCATCGACTCGCTGGGAATAGACTCGCAGGGCACGGAAAAAATCAATTTTTCGGAACAATGGCCAGTAGGGTGCACAGAAGTAGACAGCAGATTCATGTCCGTTTGCCAGCCAGGGGAGAAAATTGGATGTCCGGTACTCATTTCCAGTCCGTATAACCAGATCGACAGGGGGGAGATTATGGTCTGCGCAGAGGTGTGTTTCAACCAGCGCGGGTGAAATCTGGTCAGGATCATACGTACCGCACCTGACCTGCTCGAGAAGCTCCCGCGCAGCACGGACGATCTCGTTTCTCCCTCCATAGGCGATTGCGACATGCAGGAAATAGGAGTCATACTCCTTTGTGGCCTCCTCCGCCGCTGCAATCGCCTCCCTGAGGTCATCAGGGAGCAGGTTCCGGTCTCCGACCATCTGCACCCGGATGTGGTGCCGGTGGACCCGCTCATCGGTGATAACCCGGGAAAAGCGGTCTTTGAAGAGGGAAAAGAGTGCCTGTACTTCTTCCGCATCCCGGGAAAGGTTCTCGGTGGAAAATGAGTACAGGGTCACGTGGCGGATACCAAGTTCCCGGGTCCACTCGAGCATGTCTTCTGTCCGCTCAGCCCCGGCACGGTGCCCTTCCTGCCTGATCATCCCCCGGGAACTGGCGAACCTGCGGTTCCCGTCCTGGATAATGGCGATGTGGCCGGGGATATGCCGTATCTGTGCCCGGAGTGACCGTTCATAGACCTGTTCAAAGAGTTCCCGGATCATCAGAGGGCTGTCACCTCCACGATGATCCCGCGTTCCGGGTAGCGCTCTATAATCAATTTCTCTCCGGGTAATCTCTCCTTCTGCTCGAAGAGAATCCACCATGCAAGCTCGAGACCGCCCTCCCGGAACTCGAAGTGGTCCTCCGGGAGATCACGGATCATATCGGGCAGGGTCGTGATCCCCTCCATCCTGCCATAAATGATGGTACCTTCATCGCTGATCTCGTCAAACGGCCGGGCTGTGTTCCCGGCTACCCGCACGAGGCGTTTCCGGAGTTGCACAGAGTCCTTGAATGCCGAACTGCAGAAATGGACCTTTTCATGGCTGCAGATAGCGGTGCTCCATGCCCGGGCACCCTGGACCGCATTATGAACCGAATCTTCCGGGACGAGTCCGCGATTGCGCATCTGGGGAGCGTTGGTCTCCCCCCATTCAAGCTCATTGATGTTGAGAAAATCCAGGGCAGGGAGAGCAGGGATGAGCAGATCGAGTTCGGGCAGGGCAGGAACCTCCATGCCCACCTCAAAGCCCATCTGTCGTGCGGCCTGAGCTGACCGGATATATGGGCTCGCAGCGATGCCATCCCAGCATTCAGCCGGAGGGTGCATCCTGATCTCATCGACTATCCCTGCCAGTGACGAAAGTGCTGCCTTGTCTGGAGCGTGCCCGGTATACAGGTGGATATGGTGTGCGGATCCAAATTCCCCCTTCAGTTTCCCTGCAAATGCAACAACGCGCTCCAGCCTCTCGAGCGGTTCACCTCCGGTAATACCGGTTCCGAGAGCGCTCATCCTTATCGCGACCGCAACTGCCTCGTCCGGGGATGTGATGCGGTGTTCATTGGCATATACCTGGTCGGTTCCTTTCCGTTCACGGGAGAGGGGACAGTACCAGCAGGTACGCCTGCAGAGACCGGTAATGAACAGGACCATCGTGGCCCCCTCGTGACAGAGGGAACAGCCGGTTGCGGGGAGCCGTTTCATTCTTCCCGGTATGTTGGTTTTTCACATGAATGAACTTTTCATTCAGGAAATCCGGATACCATTCCCGGGAGACTGATCCCCTCTTCTTTCACTGTTCCAGAAATGCTGCCATCCGTGAATCGAAGGTATGCAAAGTGACGGTGGGCACCGTGAATGCAGGGATATTTCTCGTGGGTGCGGGAACATACGCATCAGTTTCCCCGACTGCAATATCACCTGCCTGAACGGTCTGGCTCAACGATGATGACGATCGGATCATGCACCTCCGCATGACCGATGCCTCGTTTCCTGATGTATCACGAGCAGTCACGCGGATCATGAACGCGCCTGATGCATCGGCCGGTACCTGCAGGGGATAGGTCCCGGATGCGGAGAGGGCCCAGACCGTCGTCTCCCAGCTCACCCCGCCGTCCGTTGAATACGCAATTTCAACCCCGGAAACACTCCTGTCATCAGATGATGTCCAGGTGACGGGGATCTGATCCCCCGCGGTAAGGTGCAGATATGCGGGTGGGTGCAGGAGGGTAATCACCGGAGCCCGGGTATCCGGGGTAATAACCGGTACCTGTAAGGGATGAGTTGAGGACGGCAGAGCACCATCGGTATTAACGGTACGAACGAACGATCTGGAAAAATCGGATGAACGAACAATACAGGTCCGCGTAGCTGATGCCTCGTTTCCGGAGATGTCCCTGGCAGTCACCCGGATCATCAATGTTCCTGATGCATCGGCAGGTATCTGGAGGGGATAGGTCCCGGATGCGGAGAGACCTCTGGCTGTTGTTTCCCAGCTCTGTCCCCTGTTCCCGGAATATGCAATATCGACCCCGGCAATGCCCCGGTCATCGGATGAAGACCAGGTGATGGAGAGAGATGTGCCGGGAGTAACGGTACTGATTGAGCGGGGGGATGTGATCGAGACGACCGGGGGTTTTGTATCGGAAGCAGGAGTCGAAGGAGTTGGAGTGGGTGTCGCGGTTGGAGATGTCGGAGTCGGGGTAGGTGTCGGCGTTGCAAGGGGAGTCCCTGTGCTGCTCCGGGTGAACGCCTTCAGGCAGACATTGGCGTTTTGGTATGCAGTGGAGAGATCGGTCCAGCTGGTCCCGCTCCCGCTCACAAAACTCTCACCCCTCCCGGCGCGTGCCCCTGATGAAAAACCGGAAATGGGATACTCGACCGGGACCGGATACTTGTTTCCGGGCGTATTCAGCCTGACCACGATAGAGAACCGGTCACCCTTCTTCAGGTGAACCGATGAAGTGAGGGGAATGGTATGGTACCCGGGTACTTCAATGGTGCCTGACTGTGTTGAGCGGGCGGATCCGGCCACCGGGGTGTTCTGGACACCCGTGTAGACCCAGATCTGGTAGGTTGAGCCGGGTGCCGCGGTGTAGAAACTGGCTGCAACCAGGTCTTCTTCAGACTTCGCGGTGAAGATGTTTGCAAAAAACGCGGTATCCGAATTCTCTCCATACGACGACACCCATCCGAGCGGATCATACTGGTAGACCGTATCATAGGTTCCCGGATCTTCTGCAGTGAAGAGTGCATTGTCCTTTCCGATGACGGAATCATAGTACGAGACGTAGAAATACCCGTTCTCACCCCATACCGGGCCCCAGCTGTTCTTCACGATGAATGCACCGTTGCCCGGGGGAATGGAACGGAATTTTGTCCTGTCATAGGTGTCATCCCACCCAACTATGGTGATGGCATGATTTGCCCGGGAGCTCCCTGAATAGTAGAACGATGCCGAATTCGATCGGTATGAGGAATCTTCCCAGCGTATGGTAGAGTAGATGGCTCCCTTCTCAACGAGTGCCCGTTTGATATTCTCATTGTCAAGAGACCCGCTCCTCCCGGGGATGAACAGTACCTGCTGCACGTGTTTTACGGCTGCGGTATTCGGAGAGGTGACCGCGGATGGACTCCGTGAAAGGGTCGTGTAGGGATCGGAGACCTCTGTCAGGGCCCCGCTCCACCGCGCGAGGTACGCGGTTGCCATCATCGCGTTACCACCCTGGCATGATGAGAGATCATACCCATGGGTATTTCGCATATTGTTCTCTGAAAAATCCCATGCTTCAGGGAGCAGGACTGATTCAAGGGATGCAAGGCTCGAAAACGCCCAGCAGCTCCCGCACTGGCCCTGGTCCTGTACCCTGGATGTCTTTCCCATCGTCCTGAGGTCAAATCTCCCGGGCAATGCCTGGACAACCGTGGTATCAGAAGGGGATATCTGGCTGCTTACGGTAGAGAGTAAGTCCTCATACCGTTGATTGCCGGTTATGGTATTGCTGAACCGTTCTATCCTTGAACCCCGGGTGAACGAGAGGTCAACACTTGAAGGGATGAGCCCCAGCACACCGGTGCTCTCAACCGGGTAATCGCGTCGCAGGTTCTGGCGTTCAGCAAGGTACGTGACAAAATCCGGGTTGACAGGGGCAAAATAGGGATTATCAGAGAGATCTTCAGGGGAGAATACTGTTTCGCTCATAACCGGGATTATCAGCATGAGCATGCAGAGGAGTACGCCCAGGACATGGAGGTGGTGTTTCATATGGTATCTCCCGCGGATGTGTTGCCCCAGAACCCGGAACAGGATACCCGGCCCCAGGGGCAAGGAGATCAGGACAGGTGCGGGACATTTTGGATTATCGTTCAGGTCAATCACTAATAAAATGATTGGATAGTGCGGGTTTGACAAGTATCTTTCCGAAGTACCGGTCTCCAGGCAGAGCCCAAAATAAAGGCTGGGATTGGTTAAATTAGTTTATTCTTCCTTCTTTTCATCATCGCTCTTCTTCTGCCGGGACCGATAGGAGAAAGCTCCTGCGAGTATGACAAGAACAATTACCAGGAAACCCGCGATAATGAGCGTTGGACTTCCCGAACCGGGAAGTGATGGCAATCCTGTGCTTCCCGCATCCCCGCCGGCAGTATTGCCCGGGGCCGATCCGGTCTCCTGACCCGGCCCGGGCTGGCTGGCTCCGGCCCCATTTCCGGCAGGAGAGGTACCCGGATTACCCGAGACCTGCGGCTGGACGACCGATCCCGGAACCTGCGGGAGTGAGGAACTGCCTGAAGCATCGGCCACCGATCCTGAAACCGTCAGGACAGGAGTCGGTTCGCGGGTCTGGCCAGCTGCAGGCAGGGAGGCAATGCGCAGGTGGAGTTCGGTATTTTCACCGGGGGAGAACGGGTAGCTCTGCTGCCACAGGCCGTTCGTTCCCGGCCCTGATACATCGGCAGGGTATCCCCCGACGAAGAATGAGAGGGGTGTTCCCGGTGCGATATTCCCCTGGACAACCAGCCGGGTCTCATCAGAAAGGCTGCTCGATCCATATGATCCGGTCCTCGAGGTGACCGGATTGCCCTGAACCCCTCCGGCGACACCGACTCCGGTGGCTTCAACCGAGTAACCTGCAGAAGCAGGAGACTCTCCAATGTAGATGACGCCGTAGAAGGACTCGGGAAGGAGCGGGTTGGAGACACCGGTATCAGCGCTGACCGGTATGAAAATGCCGGTAGCAATAGCTGCAAGCAGGACGAACAGGATTGTAGTATTTTGTGAACATGACATTATATCACCCGGTTTTACTTTTTGATTGTATTCTCTTGTTTTTAATGGTTACCTGCCAATCGATCGTGAGCAGGGATGCCTGATCCCTGCTTTCTTCCGGCTTTCATACATACAGCCGGGACCGATGCTCCTGATTTGATATGACGGAGTTTCTCTCCGGACTTCTTCCGTTTATCCGGTCACCCCTGTCCGGGGTTCGGTTCAGAATCTGGTGTAATCGGTGGTTCGTTGTGCGATCAAAAATGGTGAAAACAATGAAGCCTGGAAATCCTGGTCATTCTCACCTTTTTACCAACGATGGATGCGGTTGCCTGGGACTGTCTGGAAATGGTCTTTCTCTAGTGAGATGTGGTCCTTTTTTCTTTCTTCGATGCAAGGCGTTCTATGGCTGCAATATCAGGATCAGGACCGGTAACGAGCTTCCCGTTCTTCACTGCACTCTCGAGAAATATCTGGCCGACATCGTTTCTCACAATCAGCGTGGTATATCCTTGCGGACTTCCCACCGCCCCGGCGGAGATATCCGAGAAGATTGCAGCGAAGTCCGAACAGAAATGGCAACCCGGCCGGACAGTTGTCTCAAGCTCCTGCATGGGGAGATTGAGGGACGATCCATCCTTCATCGTCACCTCCAGTTTTCCTTTCACATCGAGCCGCTCGATCTTCCAGGTATCGAGTCCGTACTCGCTCTTGAGTTTTCCCTCCACCAGCGATGCATAATCAAACGATTCAGTGCAGAAAAGACCGACTACCAGACGAATCGATCGTCCGTACGGACGCAGGAGGTCATGATCGCTGTTCCGGATCCTATGGAGCGCCGCTACAACGCAGGGTACACCTATGATTGCAATCTTCCTGAATTTTTTTTCAACGACGGCAGTTTTCAGTGCAGCAACGAGCGGAACCCACCAGTTGTACCGGCTGCCAGCCTGATGGATGAGCTCTTCTGATGAGGTGATCACGACAGATGAGGGACGAAGCGTCCACCGATCCTCGCTTACCGTTACCACTGCATCAATAAGCCCTTCCTCAAGGGCATTGACCAGGAGTGCCGTGACCGCGCCACCGCTCTGTCGTTTCGGGACATCGAAGGCAGCTTTTGCCGTGAGGATTGCCGAAAATGCCCCGAGACCCCCCCCAACGGACTCTCCGGTCCTCGGACAGGCTGCATAACAGGCGCCACACGGGACTTCATCCCCTGATTCTTTGCAGTACCCGATATTTGACGGGCACTGCATGCTCCCGGGTTCGCCAAAGCAGATTGCATCAGCAGGGCAGACAGCAACACAGGCACCGCATCCAGCGCAGGTGCCGCGATCCCAGACTGCTTCCTTGAGGTCCCGGTAACTCCGTGCTTCTCTCATGGACCGTTATACCTCCCAGGTATATTTGCCGGCAAAAGGCCGCGCACTGGCAGGCGCGATGACATAGTACCGCTCATCTCTGAACTGGAGTGGATCAAGGCCGAAATGGTGGGAAAATTCCTCGATGAGGGGGGTGATCTCGCCGCGTTCCTCATGAGAAAGTTCCCGTTTCTTTGCACCAACGCCAAGATGTTTTTCATCTACGTTTCCCCGGACAATGATCTTTCCGCCATGGATACCGGATCCCAATCCACGGTCAAGCTGGGGGGCTGCAGCCTTCCTGCCGAGGATGAGGATGAGTCCGCCTGCCATATACTCTCCAAGAAATGCCCGTGCTGAGCCCCCGATAACAAGGACCGGGCGCTTCTCCTCGTACTGCTTCATATGGATACCTGCACGATAGCCGACGTCATCCCTGACAAAGATGATGCCTCCCCGCATAGAGTGGGCTACGGCGTCACCCGCTGAGCCGTGTATGATGATCTTTCCGGCATCCATCGTATTGCCCGGTGCATGCTCACAGTTGCCATGCACGATGCAGGTCGGCCCGCTCATGAACATCCCGAGGTCTCCGCCAGGGACACCATTGATGGTGATCTCGACACTGCCCCGGAGACCATCGGCAATGAACCGCTGGCCCATGACATGATCGATCGTGATCTCTGCTGCCCCGGCGGCAACAGCTGCCCGGATAGCCTGGTTCAGCGGGGTATAGTGCATACCCTCTGCATCTATCCTGACGATCTCTGCCATCGCTTATGCCCCCACGGATTTGACATCGAGAACCTGCATGATGCGCTCATCAAGCAGGTAGCCCCTGAGACGGTCACGGTTCCCGCGCAGCGATTCAATGCTGTTTATTCCTGCCGCTCCCATCAGTTCGGCGAGTTCAAGCGTCCATGCATCGATGAGGTTCGCTACATTGGCAGATGCCGTATCCGGATCAAGCCGCGCGACCAGGTCCGGTCGCTGGGTGGCAATACCCCAGGGGCAGAGTCCTTTGTAGCAGGTGCCGCAGACCCTGCAGCCCATGGCAACGAGCGCGGCCGTCCCGATGTAGACAGCATCCGCTCCGAGGGCTATCGCCTTGGCAATATCAGCACTCTCCCGGATACCTCCGCTGGCAATGAGGGAGACCTCGTTTCGTATCCCCTGGGACCGGAGTTTTGCATCCACGCTCGCAATGGCAGCCTCGATAGGGATGCCGACATGGTCGCGGAAGACCCGGGGGGCTGCCCCGGTGCCGCCACGGAACCCGTCAATGACCACCGCATCGGCAGATGAACGTGCTATCCCGGCAACGATTGCTGCCGAGTTATGCACCGCGGCTATCTTGACAAACACAGGTTTCTTCCATTCTGTTGCCTCTTTGAGGCTCCGGACCAGCTGCTTGAGATCCTCGATACTATAGATGTCATGGTGGGGTGCAGGGCTGATTGCATCGCTCCCTTCCGGTATCATGCGGGTGCAGGAGACATCGGCACAGACTTTCTCCCCGGGGAGATGCCCCCCGATGCCCGGTTTTGCTCCCTGGCCAATCTTTATTTCTATGGCAGCTCCCCGCTCGAGATAGTTAATGTCAACGCCGAAACGGCCTGATGCAACCTGCACGATCATGTGGTCCTGGTAGGGGTACAGGGATTCGTGCAGACCGCCCTCACCGGTTCCCATGAATGTTCCACACCGGGTGACTGCCCGTGCAAGGGACTGCTGGGCATTGAGACTGATGGCACCATAGCTCATATGGCCGATCATGATGGGGGTCTCAAGCATCAGGTTCGGTGAAAGGGTTGTCTCAAGGACGGTGTCCCCGGATCGCTCCCGGAACTTTAGGCGGGAAGGTTTCTTTCCGAGATAGGTACGCAGTTCCATCGGTTCCCGGAGCGGGTCAATGCTCGGGTTGGTGACCTGGCAGGCATCAAGGACGAGCCGGTCAAAGATGACCGGGTAATCCAGTGCGTTTCCCATCCCGGAGAGGATGATCTTCCCGCTCCGTGCCTGGTTATAGATTGCTTCCCTGACTCCGGGTGTCCAGAGCGGATGGCTGCGGTAATCAACCGGGCGTTCCTTGAGAGTGATGGCATCCCGGGGACACATGGCGATACACCGGTGACAGGCTACGCATACCCGTGAATTGACATGAATACGCTCCCCCTCTTTCCGAAACACTCCATAAGGGCAGCTCTCGATACAGCGTTCACAGAGCATGCACTGGTCATGATCAACACTGATACGGTAACGGAGCGGGACACTCCCGATACTCATTGCAGGAACCTCCCGATGACAGGTTCGCCGGCCCTCGGCATGGTGACCTGTTCAATGCCCGGCTCCATAGTCCGGATAGCAGCTTCCTCGCTGGAGATATACAGGCGGTTCCCATGTTCTCCGGACACGAGAGGCCGGAGCTTGATGCGATCGGTGAACCCGACCATGCTGTCATGGTTGGCCACAACAATGGCAAAAGGTCCGTTCATCAGCGCCGGACCATAGGCAAGGCGGATTGCCCGGACTATCTCCTGCTGTTTTGACGGCATGCGGTCAATCTCATCCCAGAAAGGAGGTGCGAGGGCTGTCACTGCGGTCTCGATGGAGAGCCCGTGCCGCCGGATGAGAAGATCGAAGAGGTAGGCAACCACCTCGGTATCGGTATACATGGTGCAGCGGTATCCATAACTCTCGATGTACCTCCTGTTCGTTCCATATGATGTGATCTCCCCGTTATGAACGACACTCCAGTTGAGGAGATTGAACGGGTGTGCCCCGCCCCACCAGCCCGGAGTGTTGGTCGGATACCGGTTGTGCCCAATCCAGAGGTATCCCTGGTAGTCCTGGATACGGTAGAAATCGGCAACCTCTTCCGGCCAGCCGGATGCTTTGAAGACCGCAACATTCTTTCCCGATGCATACACCAGCGCACCGGGAATGCTCGTGTTGACCTTCATGACAAGATACATGACAATGTCATCTTCCGGGGTAGTACTTCGCGGCATGAGCCGGGGATCCGGCTTGAAAAAAAATCTCCAGGGGATATGGACTTTCCTGACACCCGGCTGCTCAAAGGTAGGAATCTCTTCCTGGTGTTCAATAGTTCCCCACTTTGAGAGTTCTTCGATGACCAGTGGTTTTGTCTCGTGCGGGTTGTCGAAAAAGATGTGCAGGGCATAGTAGTCACAGAGATCGGGAAACGCTCCGTACGCAGCATACCCGGCACCTTCACCACTGCCGCGCTCATCCATGCGTGAGAGGGCTGCCCTGATGCCTGTCCCGTCCATTCTCTGGCGGGAGCGATCGATTACTCCGATGATTCCACACATGTAAATCACTGATTATCCCGGATTGTCACCAGTTCCGGAACGTGCTCGTACTGTATGCTCAACAAAGTATAAATATAATTGGGTAGAAGCTTTTTTCCATATGACCAGAGATGTCGTATCCGGGATGCTGGAGCGTATCGATGCGGACCTCGTCAAGTTCCTGCGTCTCCAGTTCACAGATATCCAGGGGCAGCCAAAAAATGTTGCGGTGCCTGTCGAGCAGGCGGAAAAAGCTCTCACCGAGGGGATATGGTTTGATGGATCTTCCATCCAGGGTTTTGCCCGGATTGAAGAGTCTGACATGCTCCTCAAGCCCGACCCGGCAACCTATGCAATCCTCCCCTGGCGGCCGGTTGAGAGCCGGGTCGCCCGGTTCATCTGCGATGTGTGTACGTACGGGAACAAGCCTTTTGAGGGAGATCCCCGCTACATCCTCAGAAAGACAATAGCCGAAGCAAAAAAGATGGGGTTTACTTTCAATACCGGGCCTGAACTCGAGTTCTTCCTCTTCAAGATGCTCGATGGTAGGCCGTCAACCCAGTTCCAGGATTTTGGCGGATACTTTGACCTGGCGCCTACTGACCTGGCTGAGGATGTCCGCAGGGATATTGTGATAGCCCTGACCCAGATGGGCTTTGAGATCGAGGCCTCGCACCATGAGGTTGCCGAGAGCCAGCACGAGATTGATTTCAAGTACAGTGAAGCTCTTGACACGGCTGATAAGGTCATCACCTTCAAATTTGCAACAAAGACCCTTGCTTTACAAAAGAACCTCCATGCAACATTCATGGCGAAACCAATCGGTGGGATCAATGGCAGCGGAATGCATACACACGGGTCGCTTGCAATGGATGGTAAGAACGCCTTCTACGATCCTGACAGCCCGATGCAGCTCTCAAAGACCGCCCTCTACTATATCGGAGGACTGCTCAGGCACGCAAAAGCCATAACACGCATTGCCAACCCGACAATCAACTCGTACAAACGTCTTGTCCCGGGATACGAAGCGCCGGTATACATCTCATGGAGCGCAGCCAACCGATCAGCACTTGTCCGTGTCCCCGCAGCCCGCGGGAACAGTACCCGCGCAGAGTTCCGGAGTCCGGACCCGATGTGCAACCCGTACCTTACCTTCTCGGCCATGCTTGCGGCAGGGCTCGATGGTATCAGGAACAAAATTGAGCCTCCGGAGGTTACCAATGCAAATATCTACCATCTCACGGAACCTGAACGCAGAAAGATGGGGATAGAGATGCTGCCCGGCAGCCTGGTGGAGGCACAGGCAGAGCTCAACAAGGATGCTGTCATCAGCAAGGCTATGGGAACCCATGTTATGGAGGGGATGAACGCGATAACAGATCTGGAGAGCGATTCATTCAGGCTCACGGTCCACCCCTGGGAACTTGACCGGTACCTGGCAACCTATTAATTTTTTTTCTCGCATGAAAATAGTTATTTATTTATAGTATGGATAATAACTTCCTTCTCCTTAAGATGACAGTCCCGGGCAGACAGGCACCAGCGTGGGAGGAACGTTCTGATACCAGAACTCTCATTACTACGGCCGTGTTTAAGATTGCGACGAAATGGCTTCCAATCAGCGAATATACCGAAGAATACTCCCAGGATTTGCCTTCCGGGGATGAGGATGTCCTGCAGAGTAAGACTATACCGGAGCACCGTTCATGAAAATTATCAGGGCAATTATAAGGGAAGAACGGGTGCCCTATGTTCAGAAAGCACTTCTTGCCGTTCAGATCCCGGGAATGACCTGTTCCCCGGTACGTGGACGCGGGAGCCAGCGGGGAATCCACCTCCAGTTCCGTGGCGGAGTTCTCACTATCGATCTCATCCCCAAAGTCCTTGTGGAGATTGTCATCAGGGATGACCAGGAAGCAGTGGTCATTGAAAAGATTATAACCGCGGCCCGAACCGGCAAAGAAGGGGATGGACGGATCTTCGTACTCCCGGTCACCGAAGCACACCGGGTCCGGACCACTGAAGTGGAGGTCTGATATGTAACATATCATTCGCTCCCGTACAACAATTTCTCTCCGCACATGACGAAGGTCCTGTGCATGCTCGAACCGATCAGGGGATCCTGTCAATTCCCTGATCACTCCCTTATCCTTTGTTTCTGAGACTGGCTCTACCCGTATTAAATAATAAAATTATTATACTATGGAAAGAAACTTCTATCTATCAAATGGACGATCCCGTTTGGTGAAAAGGAGGCACCCCTGTCCTGTGGAAAGAACCGGGGACTGCATCTCCAGAATTGAACCCAGATATCCAGGAGAAAAGAGATCTACATGGTGAACGTATGACACTCGACACAGGCACAACAGCATGGCTCCTTGCATCAACAGCCCTCGTGATGCTGATGACTCCCGGGGTTGGGTTCTTCTACGGAGGGCTTGTCCGGAGAAAGAACTTCATCTCCATGGTGGCCCTCTCGTTTATCGCATTCGCACTGGTGAGCATCCAATGGGTGCTGATAGGATACTCTCTTGCCTTCGGCCAGGATATCGGCGGCTTCATCGGCAACCTTGATCATCTTGGCCTCGAAGGGATCGGGATGGCAGCTGGCGAAGGCGGGTATCCGGAGCTACTGTTTGTCGCATTCCAACTGGTATTTGCCGGAATAACCATAGCAATCGTTACATCCGGATTTGCTGAACGCGTGAAACTCTCGGCATTCATCCTGTTTGCCCTGCTCTGGACCACGCTGGTCTATGACCCCCTCGCCCACTGGGTATGGGGCGGCGGGTGGGCTGCGCAGTTTGGGGCGCTCGACTTTGCCGGCGGTACAGTTGTCCACATAAGCTCAGGATTTGCCGCTCTTGCAGTGGCCCTGGTGATTGGAAAGCGGGCAGGCTTCGGACAGTACAGCATGGAGCCGCACAACATACCGATGACCCTTCTTGGTGCAGCCCTGCTCTGGTTCGGTTGGTTCGGGTTTAACGCAGGGAGTGCGCTTGCTGCTGACGGGCTCGCTGCCAATGCCTTACTCGTCACGAACACCTCTGCGGCGGCCGGGGCACTTGCCTGGCTTGCTGCAAGCTGGTATCGGGGCAAACCGAGTTCTCTCGGGATGATCAGCGGCGCGATAGCTGGGCTTGTCGCAATCACCCCGGCCGCAGGCTTTGTGGGAGTGATCCCTTCCATCGTGATCGGTGCGATTGGCGGGCTCATTTGCTACGCTGCAATGCTCTTCCGGTTGAAGAAAGGCCTTGATGAAAGTCTGGATGCCTGGGCCGTGCATGGTATGGGCGGCCTCTGGGGAGCTGTGGCAACCGGTATCTTTGCAACCGCGGCTATAGGCGGTTATTCCGGACTCCTTGAGGGAAACATCGGGCAGTTCACAGCAAACGTGGTTGGAGCTCTCTCAGCACTCGTCTATGCGTTTGTTGTGACCCTGGTCCTTGCTTACGTGATCGATCGGGCCATCGGGCTCCGGGTATCGGAAGATGAGGAATATGTCGGACTTGACATATCCCAGCATGGGGAACGTGCCTGATGGAGCAGGACGCATGAAACTGATAAAAGCAATTATCCGTCCCGAACGCCTGGAATTTGTAAAGAAGGCGCTTGAAGTCCAGGGTATTTACGGGATGACCGTGATGGAGGTGCAGGGGCGGGG
>DUGL01000002.1:0-996 GCA_013331415.1 Methanoregulaceae archaeon
TCGTCCACGAACCCGGCGAGGAGCCAGAGCGGCATCCCGGACCAGGTTCTGCCCGCACCGTCGGTATACTCTGCCTGGTGCTCGGCACCGAACTGGCAGGTGAGTGCCGACTCAAAGTAGCTGCGGGAGACATCCTGGTACAGCCCGCCGATATCCCTTCCATCGAGCGCAAGGACCCACTCCCCGAGTGGTGCTGAATAGATCCTGATGGTTGAGACGTATTTTGCAGAGAGGCCGGCAACTGACGGGTAATTGGTAGCACTTCCACTATCGTAGTAGTAGTGCCAGTACTGCTCGGCCAGCCCCTCGTGCATGTTCCACTGCCCGGTGACATGGTCTTCCGGTGCAAAGAAGAGCCTGGGACCGTCGCCATACTGTGGGACGTAGTTCCCATCGGCATACCAGGCGATGACCGTATCACCGAGGTGCGAGTATACATGCGGGTCCGGGTAGATGGCGTCATACGGGAGGGTCGTCTCCCACCCGTCCGTCGCAACGAAGGTCACCTCGGTCCCCGGCGCCATACCGCCCACGAGGTCGCAGAGGTCGCTGACGCGGGTGCCCTTGATGGCATTTGCGATCTTGGGCGGAGTCATCCCCTTGTTCTCGGTGGGGTCCCAGAGGTCAACCGGGTCAAAGGTGACACCCTGGTACTTGTAGATGGTCACCCCATCGCCGATGACAGGGAGGTTCGCCTCCATCCAGACGTGGTCGACCGTGGTCTGGTTGATGATCGTGACCTCGTCGGATGCATACTTGATGATGGTGATTGTAGGGACTTCAGTCGGCTCCTGGAAATCGGTCAGCTCGATCCGCACGATGTTCCCGACACTGTAGCTCGCGGACGGGAGGCCGGAACCGACCAGCTGGAGCGGAGCCTTGGACCCGTCGAGTGGTACCCCATTCATCCTGTTGGCGACGATGAAGCTGCTGTTGGTCCCGATCTGCTGGCTCGTGAGTTCCTTGCTGTATCCGTCACCTGCCGTCACGATCACC
>DUGL01000002.1:1132-9095 GCA_013331415.1 Methanoregulaceae archaeon
TCAGGATAGGCGGGCAGGCCTTCGAGCTGGATGGTCTCAATGTTCCCCACGCGGTTCCCGCCCGTGACATTTATACCGACGAGGCGGAGCGGGGCGATGGCATCGGTAAGCGGCTCCCCGTTCTTCGTGTTTGCAACGAGGTAATTTCCGCTCCGGGCGACATCAGCGCTCGCAAACGTCCGGTTGTACCCGTCACCGGCGATCATGCGGATGGTGTAGCCTCCGGCAGCCCGGGTGTCGTTGAAGGTCCAGTGGGCCGTGGTCTCGATATCATCGACCGCCCCCACGAGCTCCCAGAGGGGGATCCCACCCCAGATATCGGTACCGTCGTTATAGGTCGATACATGTATGCAGGAGAGCGCTGCCTCGAACTCCGCCTGGGTGATGACGTCCACAACATCCCCTTCCATCCGGAGCGTCCATCCTGCCGGCGGCTCGGGCAGTCCGACCAGTTCAATCGAAGCGATGTTCCCGACCAGTTTACCCGAAGAGACCTCCGGGCCGATCATCTGGAGCGGGAAGCAGAGCTTGGTGCTGTTTGGCTTGAGCTCAGGCAGCGGCTCCCCGTTTAGGGTGTTTGCCACGATGTAGCCGTTGTCCCTCGCGATATCGGCACTCGCGAAGTTGATGGAGTACCCGTCTCCTGCAGTCACCTTGACCGAGTAGCCCTCGGCAGCGAGTGCGTCGTTGAAGTTGTAGTGGTCGGGCCCTGTGTCGGGGTTATCATCTATCATGGCAACAAGAACCCAGAGAGGGATGCCACTCCATTCGTTCCCGTCGGTGTCGGTCCAGCTTACCTGGTGACCTGATGATGGGCAGGCGAGTCCCTGTTCAAAGTAGGTCTTTGTCACGGTCTGGTCACGTGCACCCGAGAGGGCGAGGGTCCAGTCCCCGCTTGGCGGGGGAGAGCCGAAGGTGTCCGCGATGGTCTTCACCGCCGCGGTAGTCTTGGAGAGGGTCTCGGTGAGGTTGTTCTTGTCTACGACCCCTGCAGCATAGTAGAAGTCAACCCGGTCACCGTCAGCGAGTTCAATGACGTTCAGCCCGTTGGCATGGTTCCCATACCCGTCCTTGTACACATCGTTCACGTAAGCAAACCAGTTTCCGGGTGTATTCCGGATGTACACGTCCACGTCATCGAGCAGGAGCACCTGGTCGTAAGACCACCGCTTGTCGGTGACATTGTAGGTCAGGCCGGTTGCCTGGAGCGCCCCGAGAGGCGTCGTCCAGTTGACAGTATAGCTCGTCCCGGAGTTGTACGCAACCTTGGTGAAGCTCGCACCGGGCGTCAGGTTCACGGTCCCGTTGAAGAGCTCAGGGATCACCGGTGGTGGGGCATCGGTTACGGTGATGTACCCGGCCTTCACCTCTTCATCTGAACCTTCCGCGTTCGTCGCATTCAGCCTGACCGTGTAGGTGCCCGGTGTCAGGTAGGTGTGGTTCGGGTTCTGCAGGGTGGAGTCAACGGTCGCGTTGTTCGTGAAGTCCCATGCGTAGGTGAGGGGGGGAGTCCCTGAGGACTGGTCCGTGAACTGGACGGTCAGCGGTGCAGGCCCGGACTGAGTATCGGCTGTGAACGCTGCAACGGGTGGTACAGCACCTCCCTCGATATCGACCGTGATCCTGAGGACAGCGGTTGCATTATCGGTGGTCTGCTGGTCGGGCCCGAAGTAGAACTCGAGGAAGTCCCCGTCGACTACCCCATTATTACTGACCCCGGTGGTGGTTGAGAAGTAGTTCTGGAAGATCCCGTTCTTCTGGTAGTTCCAGGTCAGTTTCGGCGAGACTGAACCATCATAGGAATAATTCACCGCGTCTGTATCGATCCAGTTTATGAGCGCGGTGTTCCTCGTATCATGCCAGCTCCCGCCGTACGTGAAGCCATCAGCGAGGAAGACAGCCTCGAGCGCCCCGTGCGGGGTAAGGGTGCTTACCACGTGATCAACCCCCCCGTCATCGGTCCAGGTGAAGGTGCCGTCCGCGAGGGTGACCGTGCCCTCGAAGATCACATCGAGGGGTGCGGGGGGTGCTTCATCGCTGTAGATGTAGATCCCATTCACGTACTTGGATGAGAGCCCGGTGGTGGTCGGGTAATTCTGCCCGCCGGACTGGTAGTAGTACCAGTAAAACTCATCGGCAGCGAGGTACCAGTCATAGTTCCCGAATGCATGTATGCCCCACGGATTGACGGACGTATCGGCGAACCAGACAAGTTTCATGCCATCGGAGTATCCCGTGTCCGAATACAATCCATTCATGTACCAGGTCAGGCCGATCGGCCCCTCCCGGGAAGAGTACTCATACACGTTCTTGTAGGCAAACCACTTCGTGAATCCATCGGAGGAGATAATCTTCACTTCTTCTCCGGGAGACATCCCTCCGACCAGGTCGCAGAGGTCTTTGATGTTCGTCCCCATCACTGCGCCCTGGTCTTTTTCCTGGACATTGGTGTCTTCAGTGGCGTTCCACCTCATTATGGCTTGAACCTCGGGATCTGTGTGATCCTTGAAGACCGGCCCCTGGTGGTAGTAGTGGGTCGTCCCGTCACCCAGCACCGGGAGGTTGTTCATCATCCAGGTGTAGTTGACCGTCGTCTGGTTGAGGATGGTCGTTCCATCGTTTGCATACTTCCTGATCTCCACCTGGGTGGTCGCTGCCGTTGCAGCGGAGACCAGCAAGAGCCCTGCCAGGAGGAGGGCAAGAATTAGGGTTATCCTGCGGTTCTGGTTCATACCGTACACACTCTTTCGTCATAACATGTTGATTATCAGGTAATGTTCGATAGATTTTATTATACTATCTATTTTTTCCGTGAATATTCATTTAATTTAGTTAACTTTTTGTACCGATCCTGCTCACCTGGAGTGGTTTGAATCATCACTACCAGGGAGGTTCTCCCATTCCGCAAAACGTGGGGATCGATTGGTATCGGTATCAATGAAGGGTGAAAATAACCCGGATACGGGCTCCGTTTTCCTGCAATCTACCCGGGAAAGTGGTTTCCATGGGAAATGCTGTACACGCCGACGGAAAAAATCGTAATATGCACGTATTATCAAAAAATAAACGCAAATATCGCTTGAAATAATTGCTTTTTAGGAGCGTTCTGTTCGGGGTTGTGAACAGGAGGGGTGGTATCCATCGATCCCTGCCCGGATCGGCTCCTGGAAGGCTTCTGTGGAAGTCCCTCAAAAAACAACTATAATCCTCTTATTTCATGAAATAAAGCTATATTAAGCGTATTCCAGGAGAAGTGCCGGTGTTATCAGTTTTCAGATGAGGAACATACCGCCTGGCAACTATGCCCCTATCCGGGGCAGGAATGAGGTGGAGGGAGCTGAAACAATCATCCCGGCAGCATGTGCACCACTGCAGGGTCGATGCAGATGGCGACGTAGTCGCCAGATTGGTACCCCTGCTCCCGGAACTCCCGCTTTGCGAGGTGCACAACGATGGGGACCCCGGTATCAGCCCGTACCCGCACCCCGTGCTCTCCTTCGGAAATACCGGTGATGACGCCCGGGAGGCAGTCCTCACCATTCCCGGGGCCGGGTGCGAGTGTCACATCCTCGCCCCTGATGCAGACCATAACCCGGGAGCCGGTGGGAAACGTGGTGTGGGCAGAAAGGACCAACCCCCCAATCCTGATCTCAGCGTGACCGCTGTGGGAGGAGAGCACCTGTCCCGGAAACACGTTCTCAAACCCGGTGAACCGGGCCACCTCGACGGATACCGGCCGGCGGAACACCTCCTCGCGGCTCCCGACCTGGCGGACGGATCCACCGATGAGGACGGCTGCCCGGTCGGCGAGTGCGAACACCTCCTCGCGGGAATGGCTCACCTGCACGATCGTGAGCCCCTTCTCTCGCCTGAGGGTCCGGAGGTCGGCCATGAACTGCTCCCGGAGCTGGGGGTCGATCGCCGCAAACGGCTCATCGAGGAGGAGTATCGGGGGATCGGTGGCAAGCGCCCGGGCGAGCGCCACCCGCTGCTTCTCTCCCCCGGAGAGCGAACCCGGGTGCCGGCCCGAGAGCGGCCCGATCCCGAACTGCGCAATGAGGCTCTCGACCATCGGGACGATCTCCCAGCGGGGGCGGCCCCGGGTCATCAGGCCAAACGCGATATTCTCTGCAACGGTGAGGTGGGGGAAGAGCCCATAGTCCTGGTACACGAGCGCGATGCCCCGACGCTCGGGAGGGAGGCCGGACACGTCCCTGCCCCCGAGGATGACCCTCCCCCCGGCACCGGGATGGATCCCGGCAATCGCCTCGAGGAGGATGGTCTTTCCCGCACCGGAAGGCCCGATGACGAAGAAGTGCTCGCCCTCCCCGATGGAGAGATCGATCCCGCCAAGCGAGAAACTCCCGAGGGTGAGTGAGACCCCCTCAAGCCGAATCATCGTACCTCCCCACGTGCTTCATCAGCCAGCGTATCCCGATGAAGAGGACGAGGCAGAGGGCCAGCATGAGAAACGCCACGCTCCGGCTCTCCGCGATTCCCCCTGTTGCGAACCGCTGGTAGATCAGGGTCGAGACCACCATCGGGAAGTACGCGATCATCACGACTGCGGCAAACTCCCCGATCGCCCGGCCCCATGCCACGAGAGCGCTGCTCATGATATGGCGCAGGGTGAGCGGGAGCACGACCCGGGAGAACGCATACCACCGGGTTGCCCCGAGGGTCCGGGCCACATGCTCGAGGCGCACCGGGACCTTACCGAACCCTTCCCGGACCCCGTCAACATAGTACGGTGTGGACACAAAGACCATCGCGGCAACAATGCCCGGGAACGCGTCCTCGAAGAAGAACCCGGCTTCTGCAAACGGCGCCCCGATAAGCCCCCGCGACATGAAGAGGAGGTATACCATGAGCCCGGCGACCGTATGGGGGAGGATGAGCGGGATGTCGACCAGCCCCTCGACCACCGCTTTTCCCCGGAACTCGTTTCGGGCGAGGAGGTAGGCGAGCGGTGTACCGAGCAGGGCAAGGATCAGCACCGCGGTAAACCCGGCGGCAAACGTGAGCAGCAGCGAGTCCATCACCCCCGGCTCACCTGCAACGCTGGCAAGGTGGAGGGGGTCTGCAAGCTCCGGTACCGCGATGGTCAGGACCGCAAGGAGGGTAAGGAGAACGAGCACCCCCCCTGCAAGGATGAAGAGGAGGGTGATGTGGTCGCAGGGGACGCGGGGACGTGCCGGCATACCTTATCGGTCAGGACCCCCGGCGCCGGTCATCCCCTGCGAGCCGGGAGGGGTGTCAAGCGGCGCCGGCCACCCCCTCCCTCCCCTCTCTGCCTCGGCGAGGAAAAAATCCATGAACGCTCTCCCCTCATCTGGTCGTTCCGCTGTCGAGGGAATGGTTACGGCATACACGATAGGCATACCGGGCCGCTCGCTCCCGATCGTGGCGAAGCGGGGGAAGCCGAGTATGACTTTCACCGTTGCGTATTGCTCAGCCTGCAGGTCATCCGCGAGGTTGATCGCATCGGGCAGCACGACATAGGGCACTCCCCATGCCTCGGCTACATTCCTGTACTCGAATGCGTAGTCAATTCCTCCCGCTTCAAGGAGTGACATGAGGAAGATGCTCCCGTCCCGGATCGCGATCTTCCGCGTATCCGGCTTCAGCACCTGCGGGAGCCGCACCGTCAGGACGCCGTCCTCAGGACGGGCTTCGAGTGCAGGGTTGAAATGGTCCCCGATCACCCGCGAGAAGATGGCAGGGTCATCATAGAACTCTCCGGCAAGGAGCGTCACGATGAGCGCCCGGTAGCCGGCAGCATCCTTCATCGGGTTCGAGAACCCCACACGGACATCGGGCCTCGCGAGGATCCGGTGCCAGTTCTCGTGCGTTATCTCGTCGTGGTACCTGCTCTTGTCCGTAAACGCGATCACCATCTCGTTCCTCGCGAACGGGATGTACCAGTCGGTGTAGTTCCCTTCGCCCCCCTCGACCGGCCGGTACATCAGGTCCGGGATGAGCGACTCGTCGGCTACCATGACGAGATCGAACGACCGGTGGATATCGGTCACCTGCCGGATCGCCTGGATACTCCCGTGCCCTTCCACCTGAATATCGATATCCGGGTGGAGCGCCTCATACCGGGCATCAGCCTCCCCGAGTGGGACGAGCAGGCTCCCTGCAGCGACAACGTTCACGGTGGTCTTCTCACCCGGCCGGCCGGTACACCCGGCAGCGAGGACCAGGGCGCAGACAAGTACCAGCAGAACGACGGGAACAGGGTTTCTGGTCATTCTCCTTTCCTGTGCACCTCGATCCGGTCGACCCACTTCACCCATGCACTCCCCTCAGTGACAACGCCCGGCTCCTGCGAGACGATCGCGATACGGCAGGGCCCGCCATCATTGTACGTCAGGGGTTTTCCGTCCTGCGCATACATCAGGATCACCCGGAGGTCCGGGGACGGTATCTCCTGCAGGTCGGCATTGAACGTAACGAAGCCCTCCCCCGCAAGCTGGTCGTAATCAAAGACCCAGAGGTACCCGTCCGGGGCCGAGACCCAGAGCTGGTCCCCGGGCGCTACACCCCCGACGAGGCTCGCCAGATCCCGGAGGTCGACTCCCTCGCACCGGTATGGGCCGAATTTTATCCCGACGGTCGAGACGGCGAACCCGTTCCCGGTCGTTGAGGGGAGTGCCCGCAGGTAATCGAGCGTGAGGACCCGTCCGGAGGTCCCGTTCAGGGTGAGGGTCCAGTCCGGGAATTCTTCCGCTGCTGCAGGTATGGCAGTCTCCCCCTGGTCCGTACACCCGGCGCAGGCAAGGAGCATGATACAGGCGAGGAGTACCGGGACTATTCCCGGTCCCGATCGCAGGAAGGTCACCGGGCCCGCCCCCGCAGGACACGGCTGAGGAGCCCGATGGCACCGGTGCAGGTGATGATCGTGAGTATGGCAGGGGTTCCTGCCGCCATCGGGCCGCCCGGTTCCCCGCCGGTGTCATCAGATGTCTTGTCTGCAAGCGACTTGACCGGAGAGTCTTTCTCCCCTGAGTAGCCCCCTTCGTAGACCCTGACCTCGTCCACCCACTTCACGGTATACCCGTTCGTAGACGGGTAGAGGTTATCGAAGAGGTGGATATCCTCGGCCGGCATCACCATCCGCATGTCGTTGTTCCCAAATACGTGCTTCCCTTCGGCATTCGTGGAGGTGTCGGCGAAGAAGACGAGCCGCATCCCTACGTAGTAATCCGGGGGATACCCGACACCCTGCCGCTCACCTACATCTGTCTCTTCACCATTGTACCAGCAGATACCGATCGGTCCCTGCCGGGGGTCCGGGGTGTAGATATTCGGGTACCTGAACTCGACATGGTACCCATCGGTCGCATGGATCATCACCTCGTCACCGGGCTCCATCCCGCCAACCAGCCCGGTGATATCTTTCACATCGGTCCCTTTCACCGCACCCCGGTCCTTGAAGTTTGTCGTCTCGTCAGGGTCCCACTGCCCCTCCTTGTCCGCGACAAAGACGGGTCCCTGGTGGTAGTAGTGGGTGACCCCGTCTCCCAGGACCGGCAGGTTCGCTTCAAGCCAGCGGTAGTCGACCGTGGTCTCGTTGATGATCGTCACGCTGTCCGGGGCAAGGCGGACCACCCGGAGCCCGGTCGTGGGAGCTGCCGATACCATGGCTGCCATCGCAACCACGGCAAGTACAATGCAGATAAACCTGAAATTCTTTGACACGTTCATTCCTCATCCTCCTCGTTCATGGCGGATTTGAAGGCGAACACGATCTCCCATGCCGAGAGAGGGTGGTTTTCCCGGCTTTTTCCTCCCGGTAACCGCCTGCCTGCCTGATGCACCGGCCTCCCCATCGCTGCGCCGGTTTCCCTCATATCTGTATGAAGGCCCATCACCCCGATCTCCTCCTTCGTGCCATGATCGCAAGCCCGCCGGCTATCGCGAGGGGGAAGAGCAGGACAGGGAGAGGACTCCGGGTCGG
>DUGL01000107.1:0-634 GCA_013331415.1 Methanoregulaceae archaeon
GATCTCCAGGAGCACGTGAAGATCGTGACCGCCCCCTACAAGTACCCGCGGGCGATCGAGTTCGTCGATTCCCTCCCCAAGACCCATTCAGGAAAGATCCGGAGAAACGAGCTCCGGAAGAGGGAGGAGGAGAAGGGTGCATCAGGGTGAGGCCAGCCAGGTGACCGGGAGATCGCCAGCCCGGCTGAAAAGGAGAACTCTGTTTTCGGGCATGCCCTGACAGCCCCGGCCTGCAGGCACGCATCACCGTTTTTGCTCTCTTCCCGGGATGCGAGCCAGATGGATACCCCGGGCAGTGCTGGGATTTCTTCAGGTTGAGTTCGGGAGAGCCTGAATGGAGAGCACCCGGAAAAGAGCACTCCGATATCCCGGGATGGATTCACAAGGGACATCAGAGGAGGATGCCCCTTCTTTTTCACCGGAGAGATGCTTTCTCCCCGGCGCGGAAACCAGGGATAACCCCCCCATACAGAAGAACAGGTACGCAAGCCATCCTGATGATCGAGGTCCTGCTCCCTCACCACCATATCGTAAGAAACAACAGGGCTGACTTCCCTGTAGATGTACCATGAAGAGGCTCCACGGCATCCCACTCCTCGTTGTTGCAGCCCTCCTCATTCTCGGCGCCGGCTGC
>DUGL01000107.1:646-1369 GCA_013331415.1 Methanoregulaceae archaeon
GCTCCTCAATGACACGGCCGAAAGGATGCAGGTTGCGCTCTCAGGTCTTGACCGTGCAACCGCCGATGCTGCAGACGCCCTGGGAACTACCGGGCTGTCCGGGCCCGGGGCGGAAACAGTGCTGAGGCGCCCGGTTGCAGCTGATCCTTCCGTGCTGACCGTGATCACCTTCGACCTGGACGGCGTTGTCCGTGCCGCAGAGCCTGAGGAGGCGAAGGTCCTCCTTGGCCAGAGGCTCGGCGACCAGGCAGTCCTGCAGGCCATCGCGACCCGGCAGCCCCTGCTGAGCGACCTCTTCCCGCTGGCCCAGGGAGGAGATGCCGTGGTGATCATCCACCCGGTCGTCCGGGGTGACGGGGCCGCGACCGGCATGGTCAGCACAGCCTTCATACCCTTCGACCTGCTCGCCCCGATCGCGGCGGATGCATCCCGGAAAACACCCTGTACCTTCATGGTGATCCAGACCGATGGGCGGATCCTCTATGACCCCGACCCGGAGGAAGTGGGGAGAGAGACCCTTGACGATGCCCTGTACAAAGAATTCCCGGAGATACTCGCGATAGCCCGTCAGGCTGCAGGGAACAGGACAGGGTACGGCACCTACTCGTTTTACAGCACTGGGCTCGGGAAGATCATCAATAAGGAGACGTTCTGGACAACCATCGGCCTCCACGAGACCGAATGGCGGGTCATGGTGATCGGCGAGGTGTGAGGTAGGGGGGG
>DUGL01000107.1:1437-5271 GCA_013331415.1 Methanoregulaceae archaeon
CACGAAACGACTATGAACAGGCTCCCGGTTCTTCCTCTCATCATACTCGCTACCCTTATCCTGGGCGCAGGCTGCCTGGAGGAGCAGGGGGTAGTGCCTGCGACACCGCCGACCGGGCATGCGGCGATGCTCCTGCTCCTCGATGATGCAGCCGGGAAGATACAGGACGCTCTCAACGGCCTTGACCAGGCGACAGCCGGTGCTGCAGGAGCGCTGGAGACCCCCGGGATCTCCGGACCGGTGGCGGATACAGAGCTCGGGCGAATAGTCGCATCGCAGCCGGTCGTACAGGACGTGATCACCTACAACCAGGACGCTGTTGTGCTTGCCGCTGAACCGGAAGCGGCAAAGGTGCTCATCGGCCGGGTCCTGGATGTCCAGCCAACCCTGCAGGCCGTTTCAGAAAAACCCCTGATGAGTGCCCTCTTCCCTCTCGAAAGGGGAAGAGATGGCGTGGCGATTGTTCACCCGGTCTTCTCTGCCGAAGGAACATTCGTTGGCGTGGTCAGTACGGCCTTCTCGCCGTACGAGCTGGTCGCCCCGATCGTCCTGAATGTATCCCAGGGGACCCCGTACTCGTTCATGGTGGTGCAGACCGGCGGCCGGGTCCTTTATGATCCTGACCCGGAGGAGGTTGGGAGAGAGACATTCGATGAGACCATGTACGCTGAATTCCCCGAGATCATTGCATTTGCCCGCCAGTATGCCGGGAACCGGACCGGGTATGGCACCTACTCATTCCACAGCACGGGATTCGGGGAGGTCGTACGGAAGGAAGCGTTCTGGACCACCGTCGGGCTCCACGGCACCGAATGGCGGGTCATGGTGATCAGGGAAGTCTGAGAGCGGGAAAGGGGGTTCACGTTCCCGTGATTTGGGGGAGCCAGTCGGGAGCACCCCGGGATTCGGGGTGGAGGACCATGCCACGGCCGCCAGGAAACCAGGCCTCAGTAAATATCGGGATGATGATTGGGTCGGGCCCAGCTTCGGGACGCCGGCACCACACCTGGGGAGGGAAACGATCGCAATCAGCCCGGGCTAAAAGAGGGGAACCCTGCGTGATCCTGTCCTGCCGGCCGGATTCATGGTGGATTGCAAACGTGGATCCCCTCCCGGGGATCCCCAGCGTGAACCGATTCCGGCCAGACAGGAACGTTCAAGTCGCAGCCATGAGAAGATCAACGCCATGCCGCAGGATCCGGTCTCCCACCTCAAGGCACTCATAGAAAAGTACACGGTCCTCTCATTCATTCCGGATATCACCAGCTATCGTCTGATCACAGGTCCGGGTACCGGCACCTGCATCTTCCGGGGCTGTACGGAACCCGTCGCCTGGGAAGATGCCCGCGGGGGAAATTACCTCTGCGAGGGCCACTACGTTGTCATGAAACGGTGGATCGATGAAGCCCGGCAGGGCCTGATCACAGGAGACTACTCAGCCCTCTTTGAACCGGAGACTCTGCGGAAGTAAACTCTCCTGGAACCGTGACGCTCGTCCCTCATTATGCTTCCCGACACCTGCCGGATGCACCCCAGCGCCCCCGCGGTATCTGAACCCGGGGGATTGGCACCGGGACCATCAGCCCTCCAGCCTGTGGCCGGTTCCGGGCCCATGGGGAAGATACTTCCCGTGCGAACTCCCCCTGCGGTCCGCCAGGCTCAACGGACCGGCCCTCCCCTCCCCCGCACCGCAACCGCACACGAGAGCCAGCCGGCTTCAGGGGTGGGGAAGTACCGGCACGACCCGGTACGCCGCTCCTCCATCACCGACCTACAGTGCTCCATTCTTACGATGGGAGAAGAAGGACCGCCCATATTTTAATGNNATATCGCTGTATCAGAGGGAGCCGATTACTTCGGTGTCGCTGACCTGGCAGGGGCACACCAGTTCATCCTCCGGCAGGGTGGCCCGGAGATAGCACGGTTCCCGGCCGGGATAACCATGGGTATCGCGCTCCTGGACCCGATCGTCGAGCTGCTGCCTGACCGCGAGAACAACGGGGGATGCATCCTGTACCGGCACTACTCCTACGATGTCGTGAACGCGGCACTCGACCAGCTCGCCCTGCGGGTGGCAAATACCCTCCAGCGGGCCGGATACGCTGCATTCCCTGTTCCCGCCTCCCGGAGGACCGATGATGCCCGGATCTGCGGTCCGTTCTCGCACAAACTTGCGGCGCATCTTGCCGGCCTCGGGTGGATCGGCCGGAGCTGCCTCCTCATCACCCCTGACCATGGCCCACGGGTCCGCTGGGTGACCGTGCTCACCGATGCACCCCTGGCCCCAACGGGTTCACCCATGGAGAGCCGGTGCGGGAACTGCAACGCGTGTGTAACCGTCTGCCCGGCGGGGGCTTTCACGGGCAGGGAATTTTACGGGAACGAACCACGGGAGGCCAGGTTCGACGCATCAGCCTGCGAACGTCTCTTCCGGGAGGAGGAATCACGGACCGGCGTTGCGGTATGCGGTATGTGCCTCTGGGCCTGCCCGTTCGGGCGAAATGCCAGGGATGAGAAGCCTGATACAGTGAGCAGGGAACGTGATGACGATGAGCGGTTTGCAGGCAAACCCTGACCCGCGGGAGGAAACGACCTGCTATATTCCCTCCCTGACAATCCTGTGATACACCATGCCCGCCGATCGAATAACCATCGGGAGGTTCTCGAGCCTGACCTACCTCTCGCAGAAAGCGCTGCGCCTGTACGACAGCAGGGGGATCCTCGTCCCTGGCGGAAAGGACCGGTTCACCGGGTACCGCTACTATACCGTCGGCCAGATTGAGGAGGCGCTGAAGATCAGGATGCTCTGCACCCTGGGGTTCGGGCTCGCTCCGATCGCAACCATCCTGTCGGCACTCTCTGCCGGCGATGACGAGACAGTCCAACGACTGATCGACCAGCGCCACCAGGAGACGACCCGGGAGATCGGACGGCTGGAGAAGATCAGGTCCCTCCTCGTGGAACGGAGGGATTTTGCGGAGTTGTTTGCCATGAACGTATCAGAACCAGTCATCAAGGAGGTGCCTGCACTGCGGGTGTTCTCAGGCCGGAGGACGGGAACGTATGAATCGGTATGCTCTGAAGTATCGGAGGCGCTGTTTGCTATCCTGTTCTCCCCGGCAAACCAGAAGAACGGGGTCACGATCACCGGCCCCTGCATGTCGCTTTGCTACGATGAAGAGTACCGGGAGACCGATGCCGATATCGAGATGGCGGTCCCGGTCCACGGACCAGTCACCAGCGATGACCCGTCCTATACCGTGCGGACGCTGCCAGCCGCACGGGTCATCTCTGTCGTGTACCGGGGCCCCTACGAGCACGACGGGTTCTCGGTCGCATTCGAGAATGCATTCCGGTTTGCAGCGGATAAGGGGCTCGAGACGGATGGGCCGGACCGCCAGATCTACCTGACCAACCCGGACGAGACGCCCGCAGAGGACCTGCTGACCGAGATCCAGATCCCAGTGAAGCGGTAGCAGTCGTTTTCCGGCCGAGGTACCTTGATGACGTCATACTGCGAGATGTATACCTGTATGAGATGGGAGTATCGGCAGTATGAGGTGAAATCTGCCGATTCCTGGACCGGGGCCGGGAGGATACCCGAGACTGCCCTGATCGAACTGAACAGGCTCGCCGATGAGGGGTGGGAAGTCGTCACGGCAGTCCCGCTTGCACGGGTCGGCGGGCGGACAGACTTTGTCTCGTTCATCCTCCGCAGGGAACGGGGATGAACACCGGATGAGATCCCTCCTCCCCCTGTTGCCTTCACGATTGACCCGTGAGTCACTGAGGCATCCTTCCCCCTCACAGCCACCCGGCATCACCCCCAATGAA
>DUGL01000077.1 GCA_013331415.1 Methanoregulaceae archaeon
CTCCAGCTGATTGAAGGAAAGGCACGCCTGGTCAGTGACCTCTTCTGCGATGGGCTCGGTGCCTGTATGGGTACGTGCCCTGAAGGAGCGATCACGGTTATCGAGCGGGAGGCAGCGGCATACGATGAGCAGGCGGTGATGGAGAATGTTGTGCCCCAGGGAACAGCCGTGATCACGGCGCACCTTGAACACCTGCTCGGCCACGGTGAACAGGGCCTGTACAACCAGGCAATTGACTACCTGGACAAAAATCGTATCCCCATACCTGAACACCGGGTTCCGATTCCCAAGCATCAGGTTCCCGGTATCGAAGACCAAGGTTCCCTCTCCGCCCACCAGATCATCGAGGATCACCCGGATCACGCACCCTGTGACCATCGCTCCTTCGCGGGATGCCCGGGATCTGCAGCAAGGAGCATGACCCGACCCCATCATGGCGGAGATCAGGTTCAGTCCGGGGCCACTGCCTCTGCTCTGCGACAGTGGCCGGTGCAACTGAAGCTCCTGAACCCGCAGGCCTCGTATTTCGACAATGCTGATCTCCTCATAGCCGCGGACTGTGTCCCCTTCGCGTACGCGGATTTTCACCGGGATTTTCTGCGGGATAAAATCGTGATCATATTCTGCCCGAAGCTGGATACGGATATCGATGGGTACATCGTAAAACTGGCCGAGATCCTCACCCACCATACGATCAAATCGATAACCGTCCTCCACATGGAAGTCCCGTGCTGCAGCGGGGTGACCTCTATAGTGAACCAGGCCCTGGGACGCTCGGGAAAAAGTATCCCGGTGAAAGAGGTCACGGTCACGATAGACGGACGCATCGTCTGATCCTTATTACTGCGGAGGACGGGGTCGGTGGCGGGATAAAAGGATGATTATGCAATGCGATGGCTCAAAAGACCGGGGGGATTGAGGGATGGGTTGGATCGGTCAGAACTGGTGGCGTGTTGTCACCTTAGGGAAAAACATGGATCATAATCGGATATTTCACCGAATTCTGCTTCGTGTCCGGATGCGAGGGATGGGATTCGAACCCATGAACACCTTCGTGACCGGATCTTAAGTCCGGCTCTTTTGGCCAGGCTCAGACACCCTCGCGTACCATGTGGTTCTGTACCTAGTCACCGTGAAGAATCATAAGAACGTCGATCGCCGTTTTTCCTGCACAGGATGATCGGCCGAAGACCCGATATCCTGTGCAGGTAACAGGTTTGTTCCGATGGAAGGCCTGCACGCTCCTCCAGCAGCCACCCGTCCCACCATGAAACAGGGGTTTCTACTTCCCGGCCTGCCCGAACTTCGGGATGATCGCCCCCGTCCTCTCCTGGTACTGCAGGTACTCTTCCCCGAACCTGCCGGCCAGCATCTCCTCCTCGACCGGGACCCGGACGATATACAGAGGGATGAAGGTTGCGAGCAGGGCAAAACCAGCTATCCAGTTCCAGAGCAGGAGCGGCTGGGCGCAGGCCCAGAGGAAGTGGGCGGCATACATGGGGTGCCGGATGGAACGGTACACCCCCGTGGTCACCAGCTGGTGCCCTTCACTGACAGCGACCACCGGAGTGAAGTTGGCCCCGAGGTCTGCATGGGACCGCCAGAGCAGCAGGAGGGCTGCAGCAAAGAGCCCGGTCCCTGCCCACCCTGCCCATTCCGGGAGCGTGTAATCGGCACCTGCCAGGACAGGGGTCAGGATGTAGAGTGCCGGGATGAATAAAAATCCGATTGCAGGGAGGTAGACAAGCCAGGTGTCACACAGCGGCTTCCAGTCCATCTCTTTGGTCTTCCTCCGGTATCCCTGCAGATAGAAGTGCCGTATAGCTGACGCAAGCAGGAAGCCGGAGATGTAGATGGCAAGGAAGACGGGAGGCGTCATGGAGTATCGCCTGATTGGATCAGGATTGTGGCGGTCAACGGATATCTTTTTTTCCTGTCAGCCCGGCTTCCGGGTGAGCCGGTATCCCCATGAACCCACAGGGCAGAACCTGGCAGGAAGCCCGCTCTCCCTTGTCGTGCCCGGAGATACGGTGGCCCTCCGGACAAGTAACCACCCCTGATGATACCCTTCCGACCGTTACCCTATGACCATTCACTCCTCCCTGCGCCCTGGCCGATGCCGGACAGGTACCTCTTGGTATCGCATCTTCCTGGCAGGTGCGTAACGACCATCTCCTCCGATTGCCTGGTGCAGAACAGACACCATCAATTCACGTGACTCACTCCGTTTTCACCCCCCCGCAATCGTTTTCCTTATGTGCTGACCCTTGCAAGTATACTACTGGAATGCGTGAACCGGCGGTCAAGAAAACCCTGTACTGGTGCGACCAGTGCAATGTCCCCCTCATCGGGAAGTCCTGCGGATGCGGAGCATCGGGCAGGGCAATTTCCCTCCTGCAGCCGTACGATGTCCGCCCGGCACTTGCCGCAGACCGGGAGCTGATCAGGAGCCTCGTGCACGAGCAGTTCGGCCCTGTCCCGCTGCCCATGATCATCCTCCTGAACAAGACCGGGGGAATTGACCGGGCCGACCTCGTGATCATGCACGGCGACCGGTTCGGCTGGCTGACCTTTGACCCGGTCTCCCGGAAGTTTCGTCTCGATATCGCACCGGAAGCCCTCCCCTATCTCCTCCCGCATGCCACCCGGGGCCTCATCGACCTCATGACTGAGGCTGACATCAGCGATGACCCGGGCCGGATCGGGGGGAAGCGGTTCCCCCTCAAGGGACCGGCGGAGGACGGGACCGTGATCGTCGCCTACAAAAAACGGTTNNGGAACAGGTGTCGTAAAGGACGGGGCCATCCGGGTGAAAGGGGTCATGCCCATTACCCCCCGGACACCGCCTGACCCTCCCTGGAGCGTGGCCGTAGAGCAGAACCGGTACCACCTGAAGAACCTTGAGCGGAATGCTGTCCGGACCATCCGCCAGCATATGCATGACCGGCCCTGCATCAATGTCTCCTTTTCCGGCGGAAAGGACAGCATGGCGGCACTCATCCTGGCACGAAAGGCAGGGGTAACGAGCGCGTTCTTCATCGACACCGGGATAGAGTTCCCCGAGACCGTTGCGTTTGTCGAATCACAGGGAGTCGAGATCATCCGGAAAGGAGGTGACTTCTGGCAGGCGGCAGCGAAGGCGGGACCACCAGGGAAGGACCACCGGTGGTGCTGCAAGCTCT
>DUGL01000025.1:0-5108 GCA_013331415.1 Methanoregulaceae archaeon
GCGACCAAGGTCATATCGGTGATCGAATCGGTCCTGATGCTCAGTGTACTTGCTGCGATCTGGGTCAGGGATCTCCAGGCACTCACGGTGTTCTTCGGTATCATTGGTGCCGGCGTGGCGATCGCACTCCAGGACGTGCTCAAGAATTTTGCGGGAAGCCTGACCATCATCCTTACCAGGGTATACGGTGTGGGCGATCGGATCGAGATTGATGGAAGGTACGGGGATGTCATGGACATCGGGATCATGAACACGATCCTGATGGAGATCAGGGAATGGGTTGCCGGCGACCAGCCGACCGGTCGCCTGATCATCATCCCGAATGGGCAGGTGATCACAAAATCGGTCCAGAACTTCTCCCGGGACCACAGTTTCCTCTGGGACGAGATCCAGATCCCGGTCACCTACGAGAGCGACTGGAGACGGGCAATCGAGATCCTGACCGGGATCGCCCAGCAGGAGACTGGCGAGATCTCGAAGGTGGCAGAGATCGAGATCGAGCGGATTGGAGAGAAGTATTTCCTTCCGAAGAAAGATATCCAGCCCGCCGTGTATGTCACCATCACGGACAACTGGATCCTCCTCTCGGTCCGGTTCGTCACCTACGTGCGGGAACGGCGGGTGGTGCGGGCACGCCTGAACAGGCTCATCCTCGAGGCGTTTGAACAGGAGGACGGGATCACCATAGCCTCAGAGACCATGGATGTGCAGATAGCAGAACGGAAAGCGCTGAAGTGAGGGGAGGAGGCCGGTATACACCCGGGAGTGCCCCCCCCTCAAAGATTCTCACGGGATACGACCATACCGGAGCTGAAACAGGAAGAGACCTTATTTCTGGGAATGCTCCCATTCTCTTTCTCCTGCCAGTACTGGTCACATCGGTATCAGAACCTGAGGAGGCGTGCATTGATTGCCACGATCACGGTAGATACCGACATCAGGAGCGCGCCAACCGCTGTGAGGTTCCTCATGACTTTTATGAGATATATCCATAGAGCCAGTCCCCTGAGGTTCGGGTATCAGAGAGTCCCTCTTCCTCCCCGTATTTAATACCTTGCTGCAAGGCCGGATAGGTTCAAGCCCGGACCCGTATAACAGTACTCCCATGAAACAGGAGGAGGCCGGATGGGTGATTGCTGTCGGGGCAGCCCTGGTCGTCCCCTGGAAGGGAACACCGGACCCGGAGGTATCGGCGGGTATCGTCAGCGAATGCCCCATTGTTATCAGGGTGAACCCTCCCGAAAACCCTGACCATTCCTGCCTTTTACGGTGATCCCATGATTGGTCCAGGCCTGCTGAAGAGCTCACGGCTGGATATCATACCAGCCACCGTTGACCTCTACCGCCTGGAGCTGGAATACCGTGAAGGTCTTGCCTCGGCCCTTGATGCGGTTGTCCCGCCAGAATGGCCTCCTGAGCAGGTTACGCGAGAAGTGATCGAAGAGTTCATCGCCCGGATGATGACTGAGCCCGGACGCATGTCCGGATTCTACTGGGTGCTCCGGGGCGACGGGAGCTGTTCCCGGATACTGATAGGGAGCGGGGGGTTTCTGCTGCATAATGACGGGGTGATGGAGCTTGGTTACTCGGTCCTCCCGGAATGGCAGGGGAAAGGGTATACCACGGAAGCGGTCGGGATACTGGTTGATTGGGCGTTCACCTGTGCCCATGCACGGATTATCGTTGCCTGTACCTATCCCCACATCACCGGATCGATCCGGGTGCTTGAGAAGAACGGGTTCCAGGTCATCGGGGACGGCCCGCTGGAGGGGACCATCGCCTATGAAAAACACCGGCGGTCTGCCCGCTAGTCCCTGCTGTTTTCCAGACCGGGGCATGCTCTCTCTCCTGGTCACGATCGGGAGACCGCACTTTGTCTTTGCCGGGTTTTTCCTCTTCCTGCTGGGTGCACTCTTCGCTCTCTGCACCGGGATCCCCTTCAATCCGGGGAGGTTCCTGTGGGGGTATGCTCTCATGGCATGTGCCCATATGAGCGTCAGTTACACAAACGAGTACTATGACCGTCATGCTGACGACCCGGATGCCCGTTCCCCGGTCTCCGGGGGATCCGGCATCCTCCCGGTGCGGCCTGAACTCGCCGGCCATGTACGGAGGCTTGCCGTCCTGCTCTCTGTCGCATCCTTCCTCCTCGCTGCCGGGTTCGTGCTGTCCTTTTCGTGGACACCCCTCCTGATCCCGTTCGTGCTGGCCGGTCTTTTCCTCTCATGAGGCTACTCGGCCCCGCCTTTCCGCTTCTGCAGCCGGGGTCTTGGTGAGCTCGCATCCCTGCTCGCGTTCGGATTCTTCCTGCCCGGGAGCGGGTACCTTGTGATGGCAGGAACAATCGACCGCGGATTTCTCCTCTTCTCCGTACCCCTGCTCTTCCACGGCCTCTTCTTCATCCTGAGCGTGGGAGCTGTGCCTGACCGGGAAGTTGATCTCAGGTCAGGGAAACGGAACATGGTCACGAGGTTCGGGCGGGGGAGGACACGGCTCGCCATTGCCGGGACAGCCGTGGTTGTTCTCATCATCTGCCTCGCCTTCTGGCTCGGGCATCTGCTGTATCCCTGCCCGGCCGGGGGATTCGTCCTGGCATCGTTGTTCCCACTCGCGGCCGGCAGTACCGGATTCCTCCGGTCTTCTGACGAACGGGAAGGAATCTGCAGGGAAGCAGCCCTGAACATCGGATCACTGACCGCCTTTGCTGTCTGCAGTTGCATCATCATCGCAGGAATGGGAGTTCCCGCATAGCAGTGCGGCCAACCAGTACACGCAAGGGGGGATTCCTGGTGCGGGGTGAAAGGGCAGGGGCGGTTCCCCGGTTCTTTTCAGGCACGGGACGAACTCCTTTCGGTGACTGCAGCTCGTCTGCCCGTGCACATCCCTGGATATCTGCCGGATCTGCCCGCCTCCCGCATCTGCCACCACCCCTGACCGGGCTCATCCGGGCATCCATCAGCCAGTCCGGTCACGGGAGTTGAGTCCGCCCACGCATACCTCCCCTGCCAGGAAATTGATGGGTCTCCTGAGGGATTCAGCGGTACAAAAGAACCTATTTACCTGCAGATTTCGAAGATCATGCATGCACGAGACAGTCTGCGAATCCTGCGGTGCTGTGCTCAGGGATAATGACACGTTCTGTGAACGCTGCGGGGCCCTGGCTCCTGTACCCGGGGGGGCAGCCGCACCAGGTTCTCCCACGGAAAAGAACGCAGCCCTTGCCGCACTCTATTCCTTTATCATTGCCGGCATGGGCCAGGTCTACAACGGGCATACCCTGAAGGGGGTAGCGATCTTCCTGGGGACGCTCGTCGGGATCGTGGTCTTCGTGATCCCGGGGCTGCTCATCTGGATATTCGGGATCTACGATGCCTATACCACGGCAAAAAAGATGAATGCCGGCACGATCCCCTACAAAGCCACCGATACCTCGACGATGATCGGGTTCGTGGTTGCCATCGTCATCCTGGTCGTGCTGGCGTTTGCACTCGAATTCTCCCTGTAATCGGTCCTGCAGGCAGCGGTGGTCGCGGACCCTCCCCCTCACCCACTTCTCGCTGCAACCTTTGATCCACTCGCGGCAGGGACGCCCGGATCAGGGAGATGTTCGCCGGACATCCCCCATCCCGGCTGCCCCCCGATGAGTCTTTTCCGTCACGGGAGCAGTTCGCGTATCGCCTCTTCAGAAAGCCGCCCCTTCTTCCCCACGACATCTGCTGCCCTGATCGTACATATCCGGGTGGTGAGCAGGTAACTCTCACCGGAGAGAGACAGCCCGCCTTCAGAAAAATCGGTGAGGGAGAGCGGGACCACCGGGCCCTCGAATGGCGGGCTCCCCGAGACCGGGCTGACCACCAGGTCACTTCGCCCCCGCGTGCCGAGGACCACGACCGGCCGGGTCTTCTGCCCCCTGCCCGGTGCGATGCAGAGCGGGGCGAGGAGGACATCACCCCGGAAGTAGGAACCCATGCAATCCAGAGTATCGAACACCAGGAACGATAAGGTGTTCGAAGCAGGATGACCAGACCGCCCCGGATGGTTCCTGGGGAGATAGATCCCTCTGCCGGTTGCGGTGCAGGAGCTCCCGGAGGTTCATCGATAGCAGAGGATACCTGCCGCAGCTCGCGGCCAGGAACCCCATGGACGGGGCCTGCATCCTGCCGCAACTCACCAGACTACCGTGTACCCGAACCGCTGCAGGATCCTGATCACTTTCCGGGTCCAGGCATCCCTGTCGTCCACATCAAGGTCCCGGATATGGTACTCCCAGATCGTGCGCAGGATGTCATCCTCGCACGCGAGATACGTGCCGGTCATCACCCTCCCTGCCCGCCTCCCCCGTGCATCGAGGATCAGCAGACGCCAGCATCTGTACTCCAGGCAGATCTCCGGCCAGGTCGGGTACACCGTGCAGTATCCCTTCCGTTCTGCGTCATCGTACCGGAAGAACGGGCAGGCATGGGGCCACCGGTCAAAGATACTCCGATCCTGGAAGCGGTAAAGCATCCGGTCTGCAACCCGGGACCGGGTCACTTCGCCGGTGTACTCGTTCCTGATCAGGTATTCCTGGTTACCGCAGGCTGCCTTGATCACGTGGACATAGCCCATCTCCGTGCAGCACTCCCCGCACTGCTGGCAGTAGAACGGCATTGTGGCAGCTCGGGAGAGCTCGGCTGAACGATGCCATAAGCGTTGGTATTCGATCCCGGATGATGAGGGAGGGCGAGGAGAATTCTTTTATTTTTTCCCGATGATCTTGTGTGCATGAAACGGTTATATCGCTCGCGAAGCGACCGGCTGCTTGGCGGCATCTGCGGAGGGCTGGGCACCCACTTTGACACGGATCCCAACCTCATCCGGATCATCTGGATCGTACTCTCCCTCCTCTCCATCGGCATCGGGGTGATCGCGTACATCGCTGCCTGGATCATCATCCCCGAAGAACCGGAAGCAGGTGACATCGTCACGGGGATCCAGGACTGAATCCCCGGAGCACGGGATTTTTCCTTGTATCCTTCCTCCCGAACTCCAGAAGAGGAGAGCCACCACGAGGTCGTCCCTCAGGGAATCGTAGTAACAACAGGGGCGGGAGACGATACCCCCCCAAC
>DUGL01000025.1:5115-11640 GCA_013331415.1 Methanoregulaceae archaeon
CCTGCAATGCCCGGGTTCATTCCGTCAGGAACCGGGGAGAGGCTCATCCTGTCTTTCCCATCCCTCATGGCACGGCACCGAGAGCAGGACCCTGTCGCCGCTTGTCGTTACGAGAAAAAAATAAAAAGAAAGATCTGAGACTTATACCGCAAATCCCTTCTCTTTCCCGTCAGTTACCCTCTGCTCCCGCGAATTGTTCAGGTACTTGAAGACCTCCATCACCAGGAGCACGGTGCTCGCGCCGGCAAGGCAGATCAGCCATTGCACCGGCGTTACCGGCGCGAGGCTGAGGAGGCCCTGCATGAACGGGACCTGCAGGGAGATGACATGGAGCCCCTGCATCAGGACCACGCCGAGGATCAGGAAGTAGTTGTTCCGGATCGGCACCCTGAAGGCAGAGAGGTACTCTGAGCGGCAGTTGAAGACATGGACATTCTCGAAGAGGACCATCAGGAGGAGGACCAGGTTTCGTGCCAGGTACAGCTCGGTGCCACTCGCGATCAGGAGGTCGAATGCGATGAAGGCCACGATCCCGATCGTAAGCCCGGAGAGCACGCTCTGCTTTACCATCAGGCTGTTGAAGACGCCCTCTCCCGGGCTCCTGGGTTTCCGCTGCATCGCCCCTTTCTCACCGGCCTCGAACGCGAGGGCTACACCCTGGATCCCGTTCGTGACAAGGTTCAGCCAGAGGAGCTGGACGGCGAGGAGCGGGAGGGGGAGACCGGCCATCAGCGCGAGGATGAAGAGGACGACCTCGGAGAGCCCGGTTGATATCAGGAGGTAGGTCACCTTCCGGATATTGTCATACGCAAAGCGCCCCTCTTCAACACCGGCCACGATGGAGGAGAAGTTGTCATCGGTCACGATCATCGAGGCCGTATCCTTTGCCACATCGGTCCCCGAGCCCATCGCGACCCCGATGTTCGCACGGCGCAGCGCCGGGGCATCGTTCACCCCGTCCCCGGTAACCGCCACGAAGTGGCCCCTTCGGACGAGCGTATCAACGATATCCATCTTCTGCACCGGCGTCACCCGCGCAAAGACCCGTACGTGCTCGATGGCTGCTGCGAAGGAGGGGAGGGAGGAATCCCCCAGGTCCTCCAGCTGCCGGCCGGTTATCACTTCGTCCATGGACAGGGCTATCCCGAGTTCCCGGGCGATGGTGAGTGCAGTTTTTGGATGGTCCCCGGTGATCATCACGACATCGACGCCGGCTTCATGGGCGATCCTGACCGAATCTTTCACGTCCGGGCGCAGCGGGTCGATGAATCCGACCAGGCCGAGGAAGGTAAGTTCCGGCTTCACGGTCCCAAGATCCGGAGATCCCGGGGGCATGTCCGCGATTGTTCCCTCAGCCACAGCGAGCACCCGGTACCCTTCCTCCATCAGGGTGGCGAGCTGCTCTTCAATGACCCCGGGGTCAAGGGGGAGATTGCCGCCCGTACCCCGCATGGTGCTGCAGAGCGGGAGCAGGACTTCGACCGCTCCCTTGACCGCGATCCGGACCGGTGAATCGGGCGATTCCGATCCTTCCCGGTAGTAGACGGCTGCGTACATCCGCTCGGATTCGAAGGGTACTTCTGCGATCGTCCGGAAAGAGTTCCTGACCCTGTCCGGGTCAAGCCCCATCTTGTACCCGAGTGCGAGAAACGCAACATCCATCGCATCGCCGTGGTGAACCCATTCCCCGTCCTGCTCGTACAGGGACCCTTCATTGCAGATCACTGCCGCCTCTGAGAGACCGGATATGGCCACCTTCACCCCGTCCTGCAGCGGTTCACTGGCAGGACCGGTGATTTCTCCGGCAGGTGAATAGCCGAATCCCGTTACTTCACCACGCTCCCCGGAAGGGAGCACGATGATACGCGCAGTCTGCTGGTTGACCGTGAGGGTGCCGGTCTTATCGGTGGCAATCGTGGTGCAGCTCCCGAGGCTCTCGACAGCAGCGAGCTTTCGCACGATCACGTTCCGCTTTGCCATGCGGGATGCCGCGATCGAGAGTGCGACCGTGATCGCAACCGGCAGCCCTTCCGGTATGGCCGAGACCACGAGTGCAACGGCAAGGAAGAAGACCTCGATCGGAGGTGTTCCCTGGGAAAGGGCGACTGCTGCCACGACCATGCTCGCCGCAACGACCAGGACGCCAATCTTCCGCGAGAAGTCCTCCATCCGTATCAGGAGCGGGGGTTTCGCCGCCTCTGTACCGGAGACAGCCCGGGCGATCTTTCCCACCTCGGTCCTGGCCCCGGTGCCGGTCACGACACCGCAGCCACGCCCGGTCACCACCGTGCTCCCGGCGTATGCCATGTTGAACCGGTCGCTGACCGGGATATCTGCCATAAGCACGCGGATGTTCTTCTGCACCGCTGCTGACTCACCGGTGAGGAGGGATTCATCGATCGTCAGGTTCGCTGCGTGCAGCAGCCGGAGATCGGCAGGGACCCTGTTGCCGGATTCGAGGGTGACGGCATCGCCGATCACGAGCTCATCGGCAGGCAGGGTAACCCAGGTCCCGGACCGGCGGACCCGTGCCATCACCTTGAGGAGGCTCTGCAGTTTCAATGCACTCTGTTCAGCCTTCCACTCCTGCGCAAACCCGATGACCGCATTGATGATGACAACGAGGAATATGAACCCGGCATCCTTCAAATCCCCGATAAGAAGCGAGATCACCCCGGCAACCAGCAGGATATAGATCAGTGGGCTCTTGAACTGGTGGATGATGATGGCCAGTGCACCCGGAGGTTTCTTTGCGGGGAGAGTATTTGGCCCGAACTGGGCAAGTCTCCGTGCCGCTTCTTCTCCCGTCAGTCCGCCCGGGGATGTCTGGAGCCGGGAAAAGATCCCGTCTTCCTCAAGGGCGTGCCAGGAGAGGGTTTCTTGGGGGGCCTCGTGGTTTTGCATGGCAGTCCTCCGGAACAAGCGATACTCCAATCGCATTTCACGGTAGCTATACGGTATATCCCGGGAACATAAAAAATGAAACGGGTACCGGCACCACTCCCCGGTATCTGGCCCTGTACGGGGACCCTGCCCGGGATACACCGGGAGTTCATTTCCTATGAAAACGCCTCCGGCATTTTCATACGTCGGGCCTGTTGCGAAATGCATCATTATTGCTTTATTGCACTCTGTCCCGGCCACATCTCAATTTTACCGTATCAGCGTCCCGGTTCATTTGCCAGGTCGGGATGCATACAGGAACGCTGGCGCAAAGGGGTGAGGCAGGAGACGTCAGCACAATGCCCGGTGCAGCCCGTGGAAAACCCCTGCCGGAGAGCGAGAGATATCGCGGAAAGGGCGGGTCCCCCCGCCAGGAGCAGTCCCCCGGATAACCAGATCTTTTACAGAATCGGGAAAAATGCCGTTTATTTATCTTTCTTTGGCTCAATGATCATCTCGCAGAAGTTGTCGCCCCTGCACATGGCGCGGGAGATCCGGATCTGGTAACGGGGATTGAGTGCTTTGATGATCGATTGCACATAGGCACTGCAGAGCACGGAGGCCCGGGAATGCGCAAAACCCCGTTCGTCTGCCCGGTGGAGCATGGGGCACTCGGTGAGCCGGATAACGGCCTCGCCCGGAAACCCCTCGATGTACCGGGTCTCAAACTCCCTCCCGAAGATCAGGATAGAGATTATCCCGAGCGTCCGCACCAGGTCGGCTGCATGCTCACGGGGCAGGTTGTGTGATGTAGCGAACGTGTCAAGATCGGAGGCCAGGTCCTCAAAGAACGATCTGACACATGAATCGCAGCCCTCCCCGCAGGCTGCATCGACATAGAACGGCAGGACCGACATGACCTTCCTGACGATCTTCAGCTGCTCCTCGACTGGAATATCCTTTATCGAAACCATGGTTCCCCCGGGTTGTAACGTAGTGAGTATACTGCCCGCTGATTATTTATGCATTGTGCAGCGGGCCCCGACCCCTGGAAATCGGGGACGGATGGCGGTTTCGGGCAGAATCCCACGATATTCCTGGCGGCTGTTTTCAATCGTTGCACGCAAAACACCGTGCCCGCCCATCCCCTTACAACCTGACTGGTAACCGGGGGAGGGGGCCGTGCAGAAAGGGTGCCGTTCATCGTGGACAAGGGATAAAAAAAGCGATTGGGCACGGGATCGGCGTACCGGTTACATCATTCCGGCGCGAAGGGAAGAGCACCCCGGCACATTATCGATAGTGCGATCAGGAAGGTTCCCCCTGTTCAGCTCATCCGGAGCCGCAACGTTCCTGGCACCTGATGCGACACGGGTCGATGGGTGAGAGCCCGGGGCTTCATTTCGCGTCATTTCCCTGATATTTTTCGTCAATTCCGGGACCCGGATGGTGCAGTCCAGATGATCGCGTGCAGGGATACAACGGGCATGAAACAGACATCGCAGGAAGCCTGGCCGGATCACCCCAACCTGCAGGTACACTGGTTTTTCAGGCAGAATGCGAGAGAAAAAGAGGTGAGATTTCAGTACCGGGGCCGGAAATCGCTTCTCGGCTGCGGCGGGCGTGCCATGTCGATCTTGAGGTTGCGGCCCTCAAAGACGGTCTCGTTGAGTGCTGCTTTTGCCTTCTCAGCGTCTTCAGGGGTCGCCATCTCGACGAATCCAAACCCTTTGCGTTCAATAACCCTGACTTCTTTTACATCCCCGTACTCTGAGAATAATTTCATTAATTGTTCTTCGGTAACGGAATACGTAAGATTTCCAACGTAAAGTTTACTTCCTTGCATATGCGGTACGTTCCTTTTCCCTATATTGTTGATCTTATCCGCTATTAACTTTGAGGACCGGATAGCGAAAAAATAGCCGATCCCCTGTGCAATCCCTGCCTGGGATCGGATGCGAGAGAGAGGCCCCACGGCCCTAACCGCAACCAATGACCGGGGAGCGTGATCTCCCTGCTTCACCTCTGCATACCCTGCGAATGGCCCGGCAGGACCGGGTGTCCCGGGGACATCTGCGCCGTATCGCGCCTCCGGATACATACTTTAAAGCCTCTGTACAACATTCTTATAGTGTAATTACTACGGAGTTGTTCACCTGACCACACCAACGCATTCAAAATCCGGACCCCCTGCTGAGATCGTCCGCGTACGGTTACCGAGAAAAAGAAACCAGGAGATCTTCGCACGGGCCGAATCGATGCTTGGTGCCAACCATATCACGGTCAGGTGCGCCGATGGCGTCACCAGGATGGGGCGGATCAAGGGCAAGATCAAGAAACGCCTCTGGATCCGCGAGGGCGACCTCCTCATCGTCGTCCCCTGGAGTTTCCAGGACGAGAAGTGCGATATCTCGTACCGGTATACCCGGCCGCAGGTCGAATGGCTCCAGCGGAACGGGCACCTCAAAACATAATCAGCTCCTCTTTTTCCCGGTATCCGATGCAGCATGCGGGACCTCCGGTCATGCAGGTTTCACGGAAGCAGATTTTTTTTATTGTGGAGCATGCGAACTCTTTCGCACATGACTCCGGTTCCCCGGTGCATCAACCGGCTCAGTTCGACGACTGTCATCAAGGATACCACAGAGCAGGGGATCAATTGGCAGGTGAAAGACTCCTGCCGTGAATACTACGGGATGCCTCCTGATCTTGTATTCAGGGGCGTGGACATTCTCCTGAATAACCCGATGCTCGTTGGCTTCACGCTCAAGAGGAAGAAGATCCTGCTCCCCTTTGTGAAACCCTGCTTTGGCCCGATGCTCATCGAACGGGATGCGGAAGATGGTGATTTTGAGTTCCTGCGAACAACCCTCGGGAACGGAACATCCGGGGGCTGGCGGTCCTCGTGGCTGGACTGCCGTGATTCTCATGGGATGCCGGTTTTTTCTGGCGTACAGGTCAGGCATCCCCGGAGATATATCCAGAATTGACCGTGACAAATCCGGCCTGGACCACGAGAACCGGATGAGGAACTCGAGCAGCGTGAGAGCACTCCCGCTGAGAAGGAGCGGAGCTGGTCAGTGAATCCCGGGTCATCCTCACAAAAAATCCTTTCGCCAGACCGCCATGGTGCTGTACGGCCGGAACCTGCTCTTACTCTGCCAGAACGGCTCTCGCCGTTTGTCTTCCCTGATGGAGGGGTAACCGGGAAACCATTCTCCTGCTTCAGGAGCTCCCGCTGTTTGCCTTCCCTGAGTTCCCGGCAAGGATCCGGACCTGTCACTGTTTGTCTTTCCTGGGGGAAGGGTAACCGGGACACCATTCTCCTGCTTCCGGAGGCTCTCCCCATTTGCCTTCCCTGATGGACGGGGTAATCGGGAAACCTCTCTCCCTCTGCCGAAGGCTCTCACCGTTTGTCTTCCCTGATGCACAAGGCCCCAGCGGGAAGGACATTCATGCTGCCGGAAGCTCTCAACGTTTATCTCCTCTCCTGTACCACTCTCCCCGTGGTACCGTGAAGTGCCATCATGGAGCGTGACCTCCCCTGTACGCCATCCACTTCTACCGCATCTATGATATCGGCGAGGAAGTCGACCTCGATGCAATCGAGCAGCGTCTCCGCGGCAGTATGCAGATTGCCCG
>DUGL01000025.1:11683-14334 GCA_013331415.1 Methanoregulaceae archaeon
TGCTGAAGCGAGACTGTACAACTTCGGCGCACTGAGTATCTGCCTCATCATCGATGAGAGCGATGCACCCCCTTCCCAGCTCTCCGGAGAAGCCCTCCGGTTTGCCGGGCAGGCAGGGCTTGATGACTATTTCACTGATGCACTGGCGCAGGTCCGTGCTATCCTCTCGCCTGTGGCCGGAGAACGTGACATCGATCCCGGTTTCAATGATGAGTATACCCTCTACCTCATCGATCGGGCGGACCCCCACATCGACCCTGTCGTGGTGCTCCTCGGAGAGGATGGGACGTTCTCCCCTGAAATACGCGATGATATCCTCAAAAACACCCTGAGCTACGAGAAGACAGACGCTGTAATCCTCTCCTTTTCCAGCGCTATCCTCATCAGCCCGGACATCCCGCACGACCTGATCGAGCTGATCGGGTTTGCTGCCGTCCAGGTCTTTGAGCTCCGGTTCTATGACCGTGAACTCTCCCGCCAGCTCGAGAAGATGTACGAGGATATCGAGGCTGCAGAGAACCTCTCCTGGTTTGCACGGTTCCGGCAGTACCGTGCCATCATGCGGGTGCTGATGCAGACCCAGGCCGAGATCTCTGAGGTCATTGAAAAGGTGAACAACCTGATCAAGACCACGGATGATGCGTACTATGCCCGGATATATGAGATGGCACTGAAGGTGATGAAGAGCCCGGAGTGGACCGGGAGCATAAACCGTCGTATCAGGGTGATCCGCGAGAATTACCGGATGCTCTCGGACGAGGTGAATGTACAGCATTCCAACTTCCTGACATGGGTCATCATCATCCTGATCGCTGTTGCCGTCGCAATCTTCCTGCCTGGAGCCCTGGCCTGATACCCGGAGATGCTCCCGGTATGGCAATCCCGGTATCGCCCCAACCTCTCTTGTTTGAGCTTCCTGGTTTTGAGATCCGTGGCTCACCAATTCGCCGCTCCATAGTCCATGCAGCATCAGATGGGGGGAGCGACCTGCACCAGCACTGCTTCCGGCTTCGGGTATGGCGCTTTCCGGAGCATCCCCCGCTTCCTGCCGCCTCCCTCAAGTCTTATCTCCTCTCCCGCTCCACCCTCCCACACGAGCTGCCTTCTTCCTGGTGATACCTACGTACGCCATCCGCTTCTACCGCATCTACGATATCGGGGAGGAGACCGACCTCTCCTCCCTTGAGAACGCCCTCGCCCGCAGCATGGTGATCGCCCGGGCGAGTTTTGTCAGGGTCCGGCCGGCATCCATGACCATTGCGGAGCCGCCGCTCCTCATCCGCCTCCCTCCGGTATCCGTGCAGCACGGCACGGACACCTTCACCTGTTTCGTGTCCGTCCGTATCTTTGACTTCGGCGCCATCAGCATCTGCCTCATCCTGGAAGAACGGGATGCCCCTGCCGCCCTGCTTGAGCCGGCCGCACTCCGGTTCCCGGGCCAGGCCGGCCTTGACCACCACTTTGCTGCAGCCCTTGCACAGGTCCATGAAATTCTCACCCCGTACATCGGTGACCGGAACATTGACCAGCGGTTCTATGATGACTACACGATATACCTCGCTGACCATCTGGATGACGCCGTTGACCCGGTCGCGGTACTGCTCGGGGAAAAACTGGATTTCTCTGCCGGTCTCCGGAACGATACCCTGAAACACCAGCTCAGCTACGAGATCTCCGACCGGGCAATCCTCTCATGGAGCGGGGCAATTCTGGTCGGCCCCGAATACCCCGCCGACCTGATCGAGCTGATCGAATTTGCCGCCGTGCAGGTCTTTGAGCTCCGGTTCTATGACCGCGAGCTCTCCTCCCACATGGCGAAGATGTTTGACGACATCGAGGTCGCAGACAAGCTCTTCTGGTACCGCAAACTCCGCCAGTACCATGCCCTCATGAAAGTCCTGATGCGAACCCAGACCGAGGTCTCCGAGGTCATCGAGAAGGTCAACAACCTGATCAAGATCACGGATGATGTGTACTATGCCCGGGTGTACGCGATGGCGCTCCAGGTGTTGCGGAGCACCCAGTGGACCGAGAGTGTCAACCGCAGGATGGAGGTGATCCGGGAGAACTACCGGATGCTCTCGGACGAGGTTGACGTCCAGCACTCCAACTTCCTCGAGTGGGTTATCATCATCCTGATCGCAATCGAGGTCGCGATCTTCCTTCCCGGGGTGCTGTAGCCAGTCTGCCACTCCTGATACCGCAGGGTGTTCACCCTGAAACGGTATCCCCCGGATCCTGGCAGGGGTCCCTGACAGGAGGGCATTTATAAGAACCGCTCAAACAGATAGAGCACTCCGGCCAGGGAGCAGGGCGGTGGGGAACTCCCCCTCATCCTGATACTGCTCCTTTCTGGCCTTCTTTTCAGGAAAATCCATGAATACCGAGCGTGACGGACGGCAGAGGTCTGGGATCCGGCCGGGTTCCCGGGTCAGGATCGTGCAGAAGCGGGACCAGCAGAGCGGCCGCATGACAGAGGGGGCAGTGAAGGATATACTCACGAATTCCGGCTTCCACCCCCACGGGATAAAGGTGCGGCTGGAGTCCGGGCTGGTGGGGCGAGTCCGGGAGATCTGCGCGCACGAACCGGAGTGACCACAACGAATCGTCCGGCCGTGCCTGATCGGGAATCCGCTGGACCGCGAAGCTAT
>DUGL01000157.1 GCA_013331415.1 Methanoregulaceae archaeon
GAGAGTTCCCATCCGCTTACCCGGATATTCGGCCCTGATTCGGTCTTTGACGGATTTTCGATGCCGTCAAGAATGGTGTTGTAGGTCCAGGTCGGCTGGTCGAGGTCGGTATCCATCTGCAGGATGTTTGTGCTGTCATAGGTGTACCCTCCGGAACTTGGGAAACTGACCGTGAAGGATGCGGATGCCCGGGTCACTCCTGATACCAGGTCCCCGGTTGGTGTTATCAGGACATTCCCTACCTGGATCGCTGCCGATCCCATGCTCACCAGTGTGGTGAGTACTAAAAGAATCCCGAGTAGCTGCAATGACCTTCTCATATCTTTCTCACTCAAATAATGGTTCGATATCCTCATCGATGGCAAGGGGCAGGCGATCCTGCGCCTTTGCGACATCGTCCTGGGTTTCGCGGGCAATCGAGGTGAGCTCGCGGATCCGGGGGGCATTGCCAATCGTCGAAAGAAGGACGACTGCAGCCACAAAATTACTGTTCACCGGGTAGTCTCCCCCCCGTACCTCAACGCCGGCGATGTTCTCTTCCACCCAGCTCTTCGCCTTCTCGATCCCCTTGCGGTCGAGCTCATCAGGGGGCCCGGCCACGAGGACGAGAGCACGCTCTGCGGTCGAGAAATCACAGGGGAGCGTGAGGCGGCCAAGCATTGCCCGCCGTACGAGGGAGATGACCTTGGCAGTCCGATCCTCGCCGAGGAGAACCTCTTCAGTCGCCTCGCGCTTCTTGAAGGTACTCCTGATCCCTCCGATAATCCCTGATACCGGCGACTTGGACCGGCTCGTGGTCACCTCGGCGATGGCATAGCCAACCGTGCTGATCCCGCCACCGCGCAGAGTGTTGATGATCTCGGATGAATCGACCACCATCTCTCCAATGCCAGCTCTCCCCACTTCGCCAGCCCGGAAGAGTACCCCGAACCTCCGGACAACCTCATCATTGAGGCGGGAGAACGCGCTCTTGATACTCTCCCCCTCGTTCTTCCAGGCAGAGTTGTCGAACACGAACGTGTTATCTGCCTCCTTGATGAGCGTGGTAAGGCTCCGTGCTGCATTGAACGAGTAGAGTTTTCCCTCCTCTGGCGCGGGGAGAATCCCCAGTACATAGACCGGTTCATGGTAGATCTTCTTGAGGTGGCGGACCAGGACCGGCGCGCCGCCTGACCCGGTGCCCCCGCCGAGTCCGGCAACGATCATGAAGGCATCAACATCATGGGTGCCCATCCTGTCGATAGCGCTGATGATGCTGTCCGCCTCGTCCATCGTGATCCGTGCACCTGCAGCATTATCGGTGCCGACACCATGCCCCTTCACCACGCTCTGGCCAATCAGGAGCCGGTCCTTCAGATCGATGAATTTGAGCCCCATGAGATCGGTCCTGGCAGTATTCACCGCAATTGCCCGGAAACTGTTCCGGCCAATCTTGCGGTCCTGCTCGATGAACATATCGACAATCTTGCCTCCCGCCTGTCCAAAACCTATGAAAAATATTCTCATGGACCTGAAACACCAACCACCCGCTCTCCGGGGGTATATATTCGTTTATCAACTGATACGTTTATTTTCAGAAGTTCAAAAACTTTCTTATACCGAATCGGACCACAAAGGCCTTAATACGGGCTTCATGGTTTCCGGAGCCTTTTTTATCCTGCTTTTCAAACGTTAGGGAAGAGAACCCGACCATGAAAGTCTGTATCATTGGTGGCGGGCTCGCAGGGCTTGCAGCAGCCTTCCGGCTCAGGGACCAGCACGAGATCGATATCTATGAGAAGAGGGGCTGTCTCGGGGGCTGCCTCTCATCGCACCGCATCGATGAGTACTGGATCGAGCAGTACTACCACCATTGCTTCGCGGGAGACCGCCAGTTGCTGGCCCTCTTTTCCGAGCTTGCGATAGAGGACCGCCTGGAATGGCGGAAAGGCACCACCGGCTACTTTGCCGGAAATACCGTCTACCCCCTCAATACCCCGCTCGAGATATTCAGGTACCCGTTTCTTTCACCGATCGACACGGTCCGGCTCGCCCTGCTGACCTTGCGGGCGAAGGGGATGGATCCTGCAGCACTCGATGATATAACGGCACGGGAGTATATCATCGACCACCTGGGACAGCGCACGTACGAGTCGTTCTTTGAGCCACTCCTCTCGAGCAAGTTCGGGGCCCTGAGCGGGACGGTATCGGCTGCCTGGCTGATCGGGAGGGTTGCTATCCGTTCGAACCGCGGCCTCTCCGGCGAGCGTCTTGGCTACCTGAAGGGCGGTTTCCAGGTCTTTCTCGATGCCCTTTCTGATGCCGTTGGTCGTGCCTGCACCGTCCGGCTCCGCGACCCGGTCACCGGAATCTCGCGGGAGCAGGACGGGTGGCGGGTGAATGGACAGCGGTATGATGCCGTGATCTCCACCATCCCGCCACAGGCACTCCGGCCGGCGGGTGGCCCGGACCTCCCCCCCGTCCCCTACCAGGGGGCGGCCTGTCTCGCTCTCGGGATGGAGGAGGAGTACACCCGGGGCATCTACTGGCTGAACATGAAAGACCCTGCACCGTTTGGTGCAGTAATTACCCATACCAACTTTGTCCCACGAGAGCGCTACGGTGAGCATATCGTGTACCTTGCATCCTATTTTTCCGGCGACCTGCCCCACCAGGCAGGAAGCACCATGCGTAAAGAGTTCTGCAGGCGGTTCTCCGTTCCTGATTCTGCCATTCACTGGGAGCGCCTCGCTGTCGAACCACTTGCAGGCCCGGTCTTCTCCACGGGTTACCATCGGCTCATCCCTGCGTACCGGGAGAAGGGACTCTTTTTTGCCGGGATGTTCAGCGCCTCGAACTACCCGGAGCGGAGCATGGAGGGGTCGATCAGGGCCGGGTACGCGGTTGCGGAAGCGCTTGCCGGGGGAACACCGTGACCGGTCTCCTGGTGAGTGCCGTTATCCCGGTCTACAACGACCGCGAGGCGCTGACGCGTGCAATTCCCGGTTCGCTCTCAGCCCTCGGGGAAATAACCCGTGATTTTGAACTGATCATTGCAGAAGACGGGAGTATGGACGGGAGCCCTGAATGTGTGCGTTCATGGGAGCAGGAAGACCCGCGGGTCCGGCTGCTGCACAGCGATGAACGCCTTGGCAGGGGACAAGCACTCAACCGGGCGTTTGCCAAAGCACGGGGGGAGATCATCTGCTACTACGATGTTGATCTTGCCACCGATATGCAGCATCTCCCGGCGCTGATCCGGGCAATCACCAGCGGGTACGATATCGCCACCGGGTCGCGACTCCTCCCGGGAAGCCGGATCGAGCGGAGCGGGGGGCGTGAGATTGCGAGCAGGAGTTACAACTTCCTCGTCAGAACACTCCTCGGGAGCCGGCTCCATGACCACCAGTGCGGTTTCAAGGCGTTCAACCGGAAAAGGCTGCTCGCTATCATCCCGTCCGTGAAAGACACCCACTGGTTCTGGGATACCGAGGTGCTGGTCAGGGCAGGGCGGGCCGGGTACCGGATCTGCGAGTTCCCGGTGCACTGGCAGCAGGGAACAAAGACCACGGTCAGACATCAGGACGTGTGGGAGATGGGGAGCGCGATTCTCGGGCTCTGGTGGCAGCTGCATGTTGCGAAAGATTAGCGCAATCCTTGTCTCCACGCTCCTCGCAGCAGGGATCATCATCTTCATGCTCCTGCGGGTATGGGACGATCTCCTCATCGCACTGGACCATATCGTCTGGTGGTACCTGATCGTGGCAATTGGAGTATGTACAGCATCCTGGCTCCTCCGCGGGCTGCGGTACAATATCATCCTGTCCGGTATAGGGATCCATGCCAGTACCCTCTTTGCTACCGGGTGTATCTTCATAAGCCAGACTGCCAACCTGATCGTACCTGCCCGGCTCGGGGACCTTGTCCGGGTCTTTATCCTGAAGCATGAGTACGGGGCCACCATCTCCCAGGGTATCTCTTCGATTGTTGTTGAACGGGTGTTTGATATCGTGATGATCGCACTCCTTGGGGCCTTCTCGCTCCTTTTTTTCTTCAATGTCCCCGACTGGTTCTACGGACTTATCCTCATCCCGCTCATCCTTGGAACCGTGTTCTTCATCTTCCTTGCCATCAGCGGCCGGTTCGTTTCAAAGAACCGGTACATCGGGATCCTGCTCACCATGCTCGACCAGATCCGGCAGGTCTCGCTCTCGGTCCGGTCGCTCCTTGCCCTTTCAGGCTCCTCGATCGTGATCTGGCTGCTGGACGTGGTTGTCTGCCTTTTCGTGGCATTGATGTTTGGAGAGAGCATCCCCTTTGCCGTCATCGTTCTCGCGATCGTGGTAGGAAACCTGGTGAAAGCGGTACCCCTCACACCGGGAGGGGTGGGTACGTATGAACTGGCGGTCGCCCTGACATTCACCGCTGCAGGGGTCGCCCCGGCAATCGCCACCCTGATTGCCGTGGTCGATCACCTGCTGAAGAACCTGGTCACCCTTGCCGGGGGGGTTATTTCCATCTCCATCTTTGGCACCTGGGTACTTGATACCATGAAGACCGCATTCAGAAAGGAGGTCAGGGATGATGAGCGGCCCGGGGTATGAGGTGCAGGTCCTGATGGTGGCAGGCTGGCTCGTCCTGCTCGTCCTCCTCCAGCTCGCTGTCTGGCCGGCACTCCGGACGGCCCTGAAGAATTTTGCGTTCCCGATAGCATTCCCGATATCCCTGCTGCTTTTCACCATCCTCTCCTGGTACTGTGGCCTCCTGCACCTTCCCGTCCAGGCGGCCTTCATCCCGTTTGCCATACTGCTCGCGTATTTTTTGTTCCGGGGACAGTATTCCCGGGCTGCGTTCTCAGGGCAGGGGAAGTGGGCGCTCGTATTCCTGGTCTTCTTTTTTTTCATGCTCGAGCTCCGGTTCCTCAACCCCTCCATCTCGTATGCAGAGAAGTTCATGGACCACGCGTTCATCGCATCCATCATGCGCGAGCCGGTCGTCCCGCCGCTCGATCCCTGGTTCATCGGTGGGACACTCGATGTCTATTACTACCTCGGGTACTGGATGTTTGGCGCGCTGGGGATCATGACCGGGATCCCCTCACCGGTCGTCTTCAACCTTGCCCTGCCCACCGTGCTTGCCAACGCGGCTGTCGGGATGTTCGCACTCGCACACCTTCTCACGAACCGGTTGCAGTGGATCCCCCTGCTCACCTTCCTCGTGGTCAACCCATCCTTTCTCTGGGAGCTCGCGAAGGGCAAAGCCATCGGCAGTGTTCTCTGGGACAGTACCCGGACCGTGCCTGACGCGATCAATGAATATCCGGCCTTCTCCTTTGTATGGGGAGATGTCCACGCCCATGTGATCTCGCTCTTCAACCAGGTACTCCTCATCTTCCTCCTCGTCTATGCCCTTGCATACTGGAAGAGTTCCTCCGCCCGGCAGCGCATCGTCATTGCCGGGCTCTGTGCACTCTCCCTCGGATCCATGCCCCTCATCAATACCTGGGATGTCCTCCTGTACGCCCCGCTCACTGTTCTCATCGGGCTCCTCCTCTGGCACCAGGAAGAGCAGGACAAAGACGGGGGCTTGTACGGTGCGTTCCAGAGGATATGGCAGGGGCGGACACGGGGCGGGGTCATCTGCAGACCATGGAGCTTCCTTGCCGCAGTTCCCCTGCTCTCAATCCTGGTCTACCTCCCGTACTACCTCCAGCTGAATACCCAGGGTATACAGGGTATCGGGATCGTGCATACTCCCACCCCGGTCCCTGCATTCCTCCTCGTCCACGGATTTTTCATCCTGATATTCCTCATCTTCCTTGCACGGGACATCCTCCGCCAGCCCTTCGGACTCCTTGCCGGGGTCCCGTTCGTCCTCGCCGGATACGCTGCAGCCGGGATTGCAGCCCTTCCGCTCGCATACTTCCTGCTCGCGAGGAGGAGGGATCCTGCAGTCCTGCTCGCGATCTGCGGGCTCGTGGTGATCATCCTTACCGAGTTCTTCTATCTCAAAGACAACATGGGCGATACCTACTACCGGATGAATACCGTCTTCAAGTTCTACCTCCCTGCCTGGATCCTGCTGGGGGCATCCGGGTTTGCACTGCTTGCCAGGATGCTGCAAAAGCCCTGTTCCGGTCTCCGGATCAGTGAGAGCGCAAGAAAGCGCATACTCGTTCTTTCCGTGGCTGCACTCCTTGCAGCGCCCTTCGCCATTCCCCTCGAACACCCGTATGAAGGTGCCACGCTTGACGGACTCGCCTACCTCCATGATGCCCACCCGGGTGACGCGCAGGCAGTGGCATGGCTGCGATCGCTCGACGGTGTCCAGGGTATTGTCGAGGCAGAGGGTGGCGACTACACCTATTTCTCACGGATATCATCTTTTACCGGCATCCCGGNNNNGATGTCCGGCTCATCTACGAGGACCCTTCCCAGACCGCCATGCTGATGCAGAAATACCAGGTGACGCACCTCTACGTTGGAGAGAGCGAGCGGGAACGGTATACCGTCAGGGTAGCTGAATCAGGACTGCCTCTCGTGTATGACCATGACGGAGTTCAGATATACACCATTACCGTCTGAACAGACATCTATTCCCGCCCGGTCGCAAACCTTTATTGCCATTCCTGTCGATGAAATATAGCTACATCGTCGTTACTGACTGATGAGTGATGAGGGAGACTACGCTACTCCTGAATGAGGTGAGTTATGGCAAAGACGTACGTAAAATTCCAGGTTTCTGAAGAGATTCAGAACAAAGCGCTCGAGGCCCTCGAGATTGCACGGGATACCGGGAAGATCAAGAAAGGTGCCAACGAAGCAACGAAGGCCATCGAGAGGAGCCTTGCAATGCTGGTTTTGATTGGCGCTGACGTAGAGCCGGAAGAGATCGTGATGCACCTCGGCCCGCTCTGCGATGAGAAGAAGATCCCCTGTATCTATGTCAATAAGCAAAATGACATAGGGGCCGCGAGCGGTCTTGAGGTCGGCTCCACTGCTGCAGCGATCGTCAAGCCCGGCAAGGCAAAGGATCTCATTGACGAGGTCGTCAAACAGATCAGCGATCTGAGAGCGTGAGCTGACCATGGCAGATGAAGGAACGCCTGCAGAGGTCATCGAGGTGATCGGGTCAACCGGGATGCACGGCGAGGCGATGCAGGTCAAGTGTCGTATCCTCGATGGACCGAACAAGGGGCGCATCATCACCCGGAACACGGTCGGGCCCATCCGCGAGGGTGACGTGCTGATACTCCTTGAGACCGAACGCGAGGCAAAGAAACTCTCACGGCGGTGAAAAAAATGCTGGAACAGAGAACCTGCAGTTTCTGCGGTGAAGCTATCGAGCCCGGGACAGGGAAGATGTTTGTCAGGAAGGACAGCACCCTCTTCTTCTTCTGCAGCTCGAAGTGTCAGAACAATTTCCGGCTTGGGAGGACCCCCCGGAGGGTCACCTGGACGAAGGCCGGAAGAAAAGCGCTCGGCAAGGAGTGACGGGTGATGGACCGGACCTTTGTGATGGTCAAGCCTGACGGGGTGGCCCGTGGACTCATCGGAGAGGTGATCAGCCGTCTCGAGACGAAGGGGCTCAGGCTCGTTGCTGCAAAGCTCGAGAAGCTCCCGGAGAAAAAGGTGATGGAGCAGTACCGGGAACACCTTGAAAAACCGTTCTTCCCGTCGCTACGCCACTACATCACGAGCGGGCCGGTCTTCCTGATGGTCTGGGAAGGAAAGAACAGTGTCCCCGTGGTGCGCACGCTGGTTGGCGCAACCAACCCTGCAGATGCGGCACCCGGGACGATCCGCGGTGATTTTGCCCTCGATATCGGCAGGAACGTCATCCATGCATCTGATTCCCCGGAGAGTGCACACCGTGAGATCGGCATCCATTTCTCTCAGGATGAACTCTGTTCGTACAAACGGGTCGACGAATCCGTTCTCTACGAGTAACCCGGGCTATCCATCCCTTTTTTAACCGACGCTCAAATCCATTCAGGCTGTTTCCCTGTACATTTCCCATCGGCCAAAGAAACAGCCACGGGATTGCTTCCCGCCGGTGGATCCAAAGAGGGAGCACGCAGGCCACTGCCCGCACCGCGCAGCCGTATATGCGGGCAAACAGGCTCATTTCCAGGTCCTTCAGCCCCGTGACCAGGTAGTCTCAACCCCGGGGAGGAGGACACGGCTCCTTGTTGGGGGGTCGGGGAGGGGTCCGGATCGTCTTGTTCCTGTCTTATCCCGTTATCGGGGCAAACACTCATACCTATGGCCGGCATACCTGCTCTCATGGCAGGGGATCCCGTCACGTTCGCACTCCTCTCGCTCTCCTCTCTTGTCATCATCATCAACCCGCTTTCCGCCACGCTGGTCTTCGTCTCCCTTACTGCCCCGCTCGATCCTGCAGCCCGGGAGCAGGTGGCAAAGGAGTCCTGCCGGTATGCTTTAGGAATCCTGCTCACCTTCGCACTTCTCGGCGGCATCATCCTCCAGCTCTTCGGTATCACGATCGAGGCGTTCCGGATCGGTGGAGGAATTCTCCTCTTCATTATCGGCATGGAGATGGTCTACGCCCGTACATCACGGGCGAAACTGACCGCGACCGAGAAGTACGAGAGCATGGATGCCGATGATATCTCGGTGACCCCGCTCGCGATCCCCCTGATTGCAGGGCCGGGTGCGATCACCACCACGATCGTCCTGATGAACGAAGCAGTTCCCTCCCTCTTCCAGACGGCATTCATCCTGGTCTCTATCCTTATCGTGATCCTGATCACGTACGGCATGATGATCAGGTCCGATCGCATCGTCAGGCGGATCGGACAGAAGGAGTTCCGGGCCATCAACCGCCTGATGGGGATGCTCCTGATCGCCATTGCCGTCCAGTTCGTGATCGCAGGCCTCACTGCTGCGTTCCCGGTCCTTGCCGGCGGATAGGGTACGTGATCGAGATGAGAAGTGCGATGGGATAAACGGACCTGTCCCCCCCTCATCTCCCGCTCTGCAGCCTCCCGTGGAACCTCCAATGGACCTGATTTGTACCAGGGCTACAGAGCGGCAGGAGGTTTTCCTCACCAGTAATCTGCCGGCAGCCAGGGGCGAAACCGAGATAACCCTGAGAACCAGACCCGTACAGTGATGAAGATCGCTGGAGCGCAGGTCGGGAGCGTGTGGGAGAACCCTGCGGCAAGTCTGGAAAAAGCAGAACCCTATGTCCAGGCTGCAGTTGAGAGAGGAGCCACCCTCATCTGTTTTCCTGAGCAGTTTGCGACCGGGTGGGATCCGGCGTCGGCAGCTTATGTGCAGGACCGAACGGGACCCATCGTGTCCGGGTTCCGGCACCTCGCCCGTGAATTCGGGATTGCAGTTCTGGGATCGTTCCGGGAACAGGGAAGAGCACGACCGCGGAATTCCTGCATCGTGTTCGACAGGAACGGGGAGGAGATCGCATCCTACGCCAAGTGTCACCTCTTTTCCCCTGCTCATGAGGAGGACCACTATGAACCGGGCCAGGATCTTGGAATATTCTCCCTGGAGGGGATCTCGTGCGGGATTGCCATCTGCTATGACCTGCGCTTCGCCGATATCTTCCGCATCTCTGCAGAACGGGGAGTACATGCGATACTGGTACCTGCCGCATGGCCGGCTTCCCGGATCGGGCACTGGGAACTCTTCATCCGGGCACGGGCCCTCGATCACCAGCTCTACATGATCGGTGTCAATACAACAGGGATAACCCCGGTTGATTCGTACTGCGGCACCTCGGTCGCAGCAGACCCGCAGGGGACGGTGATTGCCCGGGCCGGGACGGGGGAAGAGCTCTTCATGGTCGAGATAGAGCGTGAAAATGTGCTCAATGCGCGGGAAGCACTCCCGGTTATCCGGGACAGGAAGCCCGAGGTGTACTCCCGGATGTCAGGAGACAGGTGAGAGGAGATACCCCTTCTAACAGCGCTTATCGCATGCGTATATGTGCGATGAAGACGGAAATTATCAGCATGTATCGCCTCACCTGCGTGCACTGCGGCCGGACATACCCCCAGGACGAGATCATCTATACCTGCC
>DUGL01000046.1:0-2356 GCA_013331415.1 Methanoregulaceae archaeon
ATCGGCAGGATAGCAAATCCCCATGAATGGGTTCCCCTGTCGGAGATCGCGGGGGAGGCAGCAGACCTGCTGGAGGGGCCGATACAGGCGAGGGGAGTCCCGGTTTTGATCGCACCGGACCTGCCCGTGGTCTATGCAGATCGGCCCCGGTTGCGGGAGGTTTTCACAAACCTCATCGAGAACGCGGTCAAGTTCATGGGGGATCAGCAGGAACCCTGTATCCGGATCGAGACCCGGGGAGAGTCAGAGGGATACCCGGTTATCTGCATCAGGGACAATGGGATCGGGATAGATCCTGCCCACCACGAGCAGGTCTTCAGCCTCTTCTCGAAGCTGGATCCCGTGACTCCCGGGACCGGTATCGGTCTCTCACTCGTCAGGCGTATCATCGATGTGCATGGTGGCAGGATCTGGCTTGAATCGGAAGGAACCGGCAAGGGGAGCACCTTCTGCTTCACGTTCCCGAAGCGACCGGTCCCCGGGTCTCCGGAATCGGGGGAAGATCTCAAATACTAAGACAGTAACGGTCATATACAGGAAAATTGGCGGGACCACGGATGACCCGGGAGATGATTTTCATTCTCCTGCGTCGCTGTGGCACATGGATGGAATCCTGGTGTTCCTATGGACGACCCGAACAGAAGTACAATGGACCCGGCTGGCGGCGAGCTTGCGGAGGGGCACCTCCCTTCTGTCCCCCGCATCCTCATCATCGAGGACGAAGAGGCGCATATCGAGCTGATCCGGCGGGCATTCAAGCGATCATCGCAGCAGTATGCCATCACCTACTGCAGGACGATGGCAGACGCCCGTGAAGCGGTGGCACGGAGCCGTCCCGACCTGATCATCGCCGACTGGCTCCTTCCTGATGGGAAGGGTGTTGAGATCATCAGGGATGTGCAGCAGGACCCGAAAGTACCGGTGGTCTTCATGACCAGCCACGGCAGTGAACGCCTGGCGGTCGACCTGATGAAAGCAGGAGCACTGGATTATTTCGTCAAGTCAGAGGCGATGTTTGCGGACATGCCCCATATCGTCGACAGGGCTCTCTGGGAGCGGTACCTGGTTCTCCAGCGCCAGAACCTGGAGAGGATGCTCCGGCAGACGCATGAACGCCTCTCGCTCGTACTCCAGGGTGCGGATATCGGGGTATACGAATGGAACCTTGTAACCGGCGAGAGAATTTTTGACCACGTCTTCTCGGGGATCCTCGGGTACAGCCCCGAGGAGTTCCGGGCTCTCTCCGGGTCATGGCAGGACTTCATCCACCCCGACGACCGCTTCAATGTCGAGGAGACCATGTGCAATATCCTGAACGGGAGCATGCAGCGGGCGACCATCGAGTATCGGATGCGCACGAAAGCCGGAGGATGGCGATGGATCTCAGATTTCGTCAAGATCAGCGAGACCAGCGGCGAGGGAAAACCTGAGCGCCTGGTGGGGCTTCGCCAGGACATCACCTGGCGGAAGTCCTCCGAGGAGCTGGTCAGGGAGAGCGAGGTCCGGTTCCGGACCCTGATCGAGAAGATGCATGACATCGTCATCGTGCATGATCTCCAGGGAAATATCCTGCTGGCAAACGAAGCTGCCTCCCGGCTGACCGGGATGGGTAAAGAGGAACTGCTCACGAGAAACATCTCTGATATCGATCCTTACATGGGAGTCGCGGAGTACCGTTCCGGGTACTGGGACCGGCTGAATTACGACGAGACGGTCATCATGGAGAGCGCTATCCCGACAACCGGTAAGAAGCAGATCATCCTTGAAAACAGCCTCACCCTGATATCCTTCGGGGGGCGGCCCGCGGTCCTTTCCGTGTCACGGGATATCACCACGAGGAAGATGGCCGAAAAAGCCCTTGCACAGAGTGAACACTGGTTCCGTGCCCTGATAGAGAATTCTTCCGAGATCTTCCGGGTGCTTGACATGAATGGCATCATCATCTACGATTCTCCCTCAAGCTCGCGGATTCTCGGGTATTCCGAAGGGTTTACCCACGGGAAGAGCCCGCTGGATTTTGTCCACCCGGATGATGTTGCCCGGGTCAGGGCAGACATTGAAGCGGTTTACCGGGATGACGTGACGGGAACACCTGACAGGTTCCGCATGCTGCGTGCCGATGGGAGGTACATCACGGTGGAAGCAGTCACTCACAACCTGCTCGATGTCGATGAGGTGAAGGGTATCGTGGTGACTATCCTCCCGGTCTGAGGATCGCAAGGCAGCTCCCCCGGGGCGGGTGCTGCGGCTTCCCCAGGGAACACCGGCACCACGGTCAGGCAGGTGTCATGCCGATGACAGCAAAACCCCCCTCATGTCGACGAATGGGGCTGGGACGGGAATCCTCGCAATTTTT